>CAIUAS010000190.1 GCA_903897205.1 uncultured Gammaproteobacteria bacterium | reverse complement strand
CCATATTTAAGCCACGTTGCTTTTTACAGCCTGATTTTAAATACCTCGCCATTAAATCTCTCCACTTACATCATATCCGCAGTGCGGTGAAAATTAGTATACTAAATAAAAAATATTGTAACAGTTTAAACTCGACGTTTTTTACGCGGACGACATCCATTATGGGGAAGTCCTGTCACATCGGTAATTTCAATAATTTTATATCCTAGGGCTACAAAAGCTCTAAGCGCCGATTCTCTTCCAGGTCCGGGACCTTTGACGAAAACAATAATACTTCTAACACCATGTTCATCACGTGCTATTGTACCAACCTTTTCAGCAGCTACCTGAGCAGCAAATGGTGTGCTTTTACGAGAGCCCTTAAAGCCTGCGGCTCCAGAAGTTCCCCATGCTAATGCATTACCTTGACGATCAGTGACTGTAATAAGTGTATTGTTAAACGAAGCATTAATATGAATAACACCGTCTGTTACAATACGTTTTGCACGCTTACGAATACGAGTCCCTTTAGCATTAGATGCAGATGCTTTAGCATTAGATGCAGATGCTTTTGTGGAAGATTTTGTACTAGCCTTTGCCATGTTTCTTTACCTTTAGTCTTTATCTTTACGTACAAGTTTACGCGGCCCTTTACGGGTACGAGCATTAGTGCGAGTGCGTTGCCCACGAAGTGGTAATCCACGACGATGGCGTACACCACGGTAACAACCTAAATCCACTAAACGTTTTATGCTCATAGAAACTTCACGACGCAAATCGCCTTCAACTTTATAGCCAGCCACCCCTTGGCGCAGTGACTCTAATTGTACATCCGTTAAGTCTTTAACTTTAGTTTGTGGTTCAACTTTAGCTTTTTCGCATAACTTACGAGCTGTTGAACGTCCAATACCATAAATAGCGGTCAATCCTATGACTACATGCTTATTTACTGGAAGATTTATGCCAGCAATACGGGCCATCTGTTTTCACTCCAAAACTATATTTATATATGATTACTTTATCGCGAAAAGTCGCGTAGAGTATCTTAACAATTACTAAAAATCAACTAACATCTAGCCTTGACGTTGCTTATGTTTAGCTGACGTAGAACAAATAATACGTAATATCCCATGACGGCGAATTACTTTACAGTTACGACATAACTTTTTGATTGACGCTCTAACTTTCATTATTCTTACCTTTACAATACTTGCTAAAGTGCTTACGGTTCGACAAACTCACCATAAACAAACTATTAATACGAACCCACTCCCTTTGAGTATGCCGAAGAACGAACATATTAATTCTATAAACTACCTACTTGTCATCGCCCCTTTCAGATTTGCTTTCTTTAAGAGTGAATCGTATTGATGCGACATCATAAGCGCTTGCACTTGTGCCATAAAATCCATGATAACTACTACAATAATCAAAAGTGAAGTTCCACCAAAATAAAAAGGCACATGCCATGTAACGATCATAAATTCCGGCAGCAATGCTACTAATGTCAAATAAATAGAGCCTACTAATGTTAAGCGCGTCATCACACCATCAATATAACGTGCGCTTTGCTCACCGGGTCTTATACCAGGGATAAAAGCACCTGACTTTTTTAAATTATCCGCTGTGTCGCGTGGATTAAATACTAATGCGGTGTAAAAGAAACAAAAAAATACAATCGCAGCTGTAAATAACATTAAATATAGCGGGCGCCCTGGTGATAACGCGAAACCTATATCACTTAACCAACCCATGCCCTTGCTATTCCCAAACCATTGCGCTAATGCGCTCGGTAACATGATAATACTAGAAGCAAAGATCGGCGGTATCACACCTGACATATTTATTTTTAAAGGCAAATAGCTTGTTTGCGCTGCATACATTTTTCTGCCTTGTTGTCGCTGTGGATACTCAACCCTGATTTTACGTTGCCCTCGTTCTACAAACACTACAAATGCAGTAACGGCCAATACAACAACTGCAATAGCTACCATACCCAAAAACTGAAGCTGGCCTTGTCTAACTTGTTCTAAAGAACGTGCAATAGCAGCTGGTAGCCCTGATACGATACCTGAAAAAATAATTAAGGAAATGCCATTACCAATACCGCGCTCAGTAATTTGCTCACCTAACCACATAATAAACATAGTGCCCGTTACTAACGTTACAGTGGCTGTAAAATAGAAGGTGAAGCTAGGATTCAATGCAATTCCTTGAGCAGCTAGCCACTTAGCAATACCTATTGCCTGTAAAGCTGACAAAAAAACAGTCCCATAGCGAGTATATTGATTTATTTTTCGCCTTCCAGATTCCCCTTCTTTCTTTAACTGCTCTAAGGCGGGCGAAACTACCGATAATAACTGCATAATGATTGATGCAGAAATATAAGGCATAATCCCTAACGCAAATACTGTCAAGCGTGATAGAGCGCCGCCAGAAAACATATTAAAAAGACCAATTATATTATTGCTTTGTTGATTAAATAAATTAGCCAAACGTTGCGGATCTAAACCAGGAACAGGTATATGAGCGCCGATACGATATATAATTATTGCTATTAACACAAACAACAAACGATATCTCAACTCTGTAAGACCGCCTTGTGCAACGCCTAACCCTTTTGCAGATTTCACCCCTGGTTTAGCCATATTATTCTTCGACCTTACCACCTACAGCTTCAATAGCAGCTTTTGCACCTTTAGTTGCTTTAAGTCCAACGACATGTATAGGTTTTGTTACTTCGCCTGTCGCAATAATTTTCACACGCTTTATGAGCGAGTTAATAATATTAGCACTGCGCAATACTTCTAAAGTAATAGTCTTTTCAGTAATCTTTACTAAATCGGATAAACGCACTTCCGTCGTTAGAGCGGCCAACTTAGAACTAAAACCAAATTTTGGCAATCGTCTTTGAATAGGCATTTGACCACCTTCAAAACCTATCTTATGGAAACCACCCGCACGAGCACGCTGACCTTTATGTCCACGGCCGCATGTTTTACCCAAGCCCGAACCAATACCTCTACCAAGACGTTTTGGTGCGGTTTTAGCACCTTTTGCCGGTCTGATTGTATTAAGATGCATGATTAAACTTCCTCCACCTTTAATAAATAGCCGACTTGCATAATCATGCCACGGCTTACTGGTGTATCTTTAACTTCAATTGTTTGATGCATTCGACGCAAGCCCAATGAAGCAACGGTTGCTTTATGTTTTGGCAAACGCCCTGTTATGCTACGTATCAACGTTAGCTTTAATGTTTTTATCTTAGCCATATGTAACCTGACGTAAAAATAGATAGAATGAGACCTAAAATGCGCTTAATATAGAAATTATAAACGAACGCTAGTCGCCCAAAATTTCAGCAACTGTTTTGCCGCGTTTTTCAGCAATAGCTTCTGGGGAACTCATCTTCATAAGTGCTTTCAGCGTTGCTTTTACTACGTTAATAGGATTAGAAGAACCTATAGTCTTAGCCAATACATTTTTCACGCCCAACACTTCAAATACTGCACGCATACCACCACCCGCAATGATACCAGTACCTTCTGATGCAGGCTTCATAAACACTTTTGTAGCACCAAAATTAACAAAAATCTCATGATATAAAGTAGTACCATTTAATTCTATGCGTACCATGTTTCGTCTAGCATTTTCGAGTGCTTTTTGAATCGCAATAGGCACTTCGCGCGAGCTACCTACACCTAAACCAATACGACCACTACCGTCTCCAACAACCACTAAGGCAGAAAAGCTAAAAATACGACCACCTTTTACTACTTTAGCATGACGATTTACTGCAACTAACTTTTCTTGCAAACCATCGCTTTTTGTTGATACATCAAAACTTGCACTTGTTGTTGTCGCATTTGCCATAAATTAAACCTTTATCTTAATTCCTAAATAATTAGGACTGTAACCCAACAGTTAATTAAAATTCTAAGCCGCCTTCGCGAGCTGCATCTGCTAATGCCTTTATAGAACCGTGATATTTAAAACCAGAACGATCGAATGCTACTTGCGTAATACCATTAGCAATAGCACGCTTAGCAATAAAATCGCCAACTATTTTTGCGCCATTAATATTTCCGGTTGATACGCCAGCTGCGATAACCTCTTTATCTAAAGTTGAAGCACTTGCTAGAACTTTATCGCCGCCTTTATCACCAATAATAACCTGAGCATAAATATGTTTTACTGTACGATTAACGCACAAGCGAGTTATACCAAGCTCTCTAATTTTGCAGCGTGTACGCATTGCGCGACGCTTACGTGCTATTTTCTTATCCATTATTTTACCTACTTCTTCTTAGTTTCTTTCAAGATAATTTTTTCGCCAGCGTAACGAACACCTTTACCCTTATAAGGTTCAGGGGGGCGATAGCCACGGATCTTAGCAGCCTCTTGTGTAACTTGCTGCTTATCAAAACCTTTGATAATAATTTCAGTTTGGCTTGGTGTTTCAACTGTAACATTTTCAGGAATAAGGTGCACTACAGGATGCGAAAAACCTAACGTTAAATTCAATTGCTTACCCTGAGCCTGGGCACGATAACCAACCCCAACAAGTTCTAATTTAGATTCAAACCCTTGGGTAACGCCAATAATCATATTATTAAGCAACGCCCTTGTGGTACCTGCTGCTGCATCCCCTTCATCACTATCATCACGTATAGCGATATGCAAGGTATTGTCAGCTTGGCTAACTTTAACATGTTCGTTCAGTCTATGCTGAACAGAAGCTTTACTACCTTTTATTACAACATCCAAACCTGAGATAGTTACATTAACGCCTACAGGTATAGGAATCGGATTCTTAGCAACTCTTGACATACTTTACCCTTTTTAAGCAACTTCACCAATAAGCTCGCCGCCTTGCCTAATTGCACGCGCCGCACGATCACTCATTACACCTTTTGGTGTCGAAACAATAACAATACCCAAACCACCCACAATTTTAGGTAAATCATCACAAGATTTATAAATTCGAATACCTGGACGACTTTTACGCTTTATTGTCTCAATAACAGGTTTACCATGATGGTATTTTAAAGTAACTACCAACATTGACTTAGCGCCTTCTTTAGCCACTTGATAATCAACAATATAACCTTCTTCTTTTAGCACTTTTGCTATCGCTACTTTAATCTTAGAAGAAGGCATCTCTACCTGTTTTTTAGCAACAGCTTGGCCATTCCTAATACGGGTAAACATATCCGCAATCGGATCCTGCATGCTCATTATTTAATACCCCTTAACAATTAACTCTATAACCTTGACAATAATCAGTTGTACTACCAGCTTGCTTTTACTAAACCCGGTATATCACCACGCATAGCGTGTATACGTAACATGCTACGCGCCAATCCAAATTTACGATAAACTCCTCGCGGACGTCCTGTCAGACGACAACGATTGCGCTTGCGTGTAGGATTAGAGTTACGCGGCAATGCTTGTAATGCACTCATTGCTTTCATGCGTTCCTCTGCACCCAGTGACATATCACTAATCATCACCTTCAATTGCATGCGCTTTTCTGCATATTTCTTAACTAAATTTGCTCTTTTCTTTTCGCGTTCGATTATACTTGTTTTTGCCATAACATTCTCATTCTTTAAAAGGAAACCCAAAAGCAGCTAATAACGCCCTACCTTCTTCATTAGATTTAGCTGTAGTTGTTATAGTAATATCCATACCACGTAACATATCGATTTCATCATATTTAACTTCAGGAAAAACGATTTGCTCACGAATACCTAAACTATAGTTTCCACGACCATCAAATGAGCGAGCGCTAAACCCACGAAAATCACGTACACGCGGAATTGCAATGCTCACTAAGCGTTCAAAAAACTCATACATACGTTCACCACGCAAGGTAACTTTACATCCAATAGGCCAACCTTCACGGATTTTAAATCCTGCATTAGACTTACGCGCATATGTAACAACTGGTTTTTGCCCTGCAATAGCTGCCATATCGGCTACCGCTGATTCAATTATCTTCTTATTACCAACAGCCTCGCCAACCCCCATATTAAGGGTTATCTTCATAATGCGAGGAACTTCCATTATGCTGGTATAACCAAATTTGTCCATTAATTTTTTGGTTACTGTATTTTGATAAACTGCTTGCAATGTTGCCATGAAATTACCTAACTATATTTTTAACCGTTATACTGTATAAAAAAGAATTATACATCAACAATTTCTTTGTTTGATTTGAAATAACGAACTTTTCGCCCATCTTCTAAAATTTTAAACCCAACTCTATCTGCTCTTTTAGTGAGCGGATTATACAAAGCTATATTGGAAATATGAATAGTAGCTTCACGCGTTATTACGCCTCCTTGTGTTCCCGTCTGAGGATTTGGCCGCACATGTTTTTTAACAAGATTAACCCCCTCAACAACTGCCCTTAACCTATCAGGGATTATGCGTAAAACCTTACCACGCTTGCCCTTATCTTTTCCGGTGGTGACAATAATCTCATCACCTTTTCTAATTTTTGACATAAATAAAACCCCAAACTATAGTACTTCTGGTGCAAGAGAAATAATCTTCATAAAAAGTTCGCTACGTAATTCACGTGGCACTGGGCCAAACACACGAGTTCCAATAGGTTGCAATTGGTTATTCAATAAAATAACTGCATTACCATCAAAACGCAGCACGGAGCCATCTGCACGGCGTACTCCCTTCCTAGTCCGCACGACTACTGCTTTTAATACATCGCCTTTTTTGACTTTACCACGAGGAATAGCGTCTTTAATACTGACAACAATAATATCACCAATACCTGCGTAACGCCGCTTAGAGCCACCTAAAACTTTGATACATTCAACTCGGCGCGCACCGCTGTTATCAGCAACATCAAGTTCAGTTTGTGTTTGTATCATAACGATTTCCTCAATCTATATCGCGCTTAATTCTTTTTAAAAAATATTTATTTTAAATTGTGCCGTTTTCTTTCTCAAGAATTTGAAGCAACTGCCAGTTTTTATGCCGAGACAATGGACGACATTCAGCAATCATAACTAAATCACCCGGTTGGCAGCTGTTATTTTCGTCATGCGCCAACTTCTTAGTGCGCCGAGAAACATACTTACCATACTTAGGATGTTTAACTTTGTACACAACTAATACATTAATTGTTTTTTGCATTTTATTACTAATCACCCGCCCTACCAGGGTACGCACTGCTTTGTCTGTATTATTGCTCATGATAGTTGACCTGCTGTCTTCTCTTGTATAATTGTATAAATACGGGCAATTTTTCTACGCACTTGCTTTAATTGATGCACCTGTCCTAATTGTCGCGTAGCATGTTGCATACGCAAATTAAACAGCTCGCGCAAAGAAGCAATTAGCTCTTTAGATAACTCAGCAGGACTTAGTTCTCTTAATTGCTTTAATTTCTCTTTTACTTTCATTACATAACCTCACGTTCTTCAAAATGAGTGCTAAGGGGTAACTTTGCCGCAGCAAGCATAAATGCTTCACGCGCTAATTCTTCTGAGATTCCTTCCATTTCAAAAAGAATATGACCCGGTTTAATTTCAGCTACCCAATATTCAACATTTCCTTTACCCTTACCTTGTCTCACCTCTAAAGGTTTCTTTGTAATTGGTTTATCAGGAAATATACGAATCCAGACTTTGCCGCCACGCTTAATATGTCGCGTCATAGCACGACGCGCAGCTTCAATTTGACGAGCAGTAATACGGCCACGACTCGTAGCCCGTAAACCAAACTCACCAAAGCTAATTTTATTTCCACGTGTAGCGAGTCCACGATTACGGCCTTTAAATTGTTTACGAAATTTAGTACGTTTTGGTTGCATCATAACACATTATCCCAATCTTTATGTCTTCGCTTTACTTTTGCTATCAGGTTTTCTGTTTCTGGCTTCCGAACTTGATTTTTTACCTTCTGGCCTTTGAACTTTACCATCTACTTCGGCAGAAACTTCATTTTTACCTAATACTTCGCCTTTAAATATCCACACTTTGACACCAATAATACCATAGGTAGTCTTAGCCTCTGCTGTCCCATAATCGATATCCGCGCGAAACGTGTGCAGAGGCACACGGCCTTCACGATACCATTCACTACGAGCAATTTCAGCACCACCCAAACGGCCAGAAACATTAATTTTAATTCCTTTCGCCCCCAAACGCATCGCAGTTGTAACTGCTCGCTTCATAGCGCGTCTAAACATAACACGGCGCTCTAATTGCTGCGCGATACTTTCTGCGACCAACTTAGCATCCAATTCAGGCTTACGTATTTCTTCAATAGTTATATTAGCGGGCACGCCCATTATTTTAGTAACTTGAGCGCTCAATCTTTCAATCGCCTCACCTTTTTTACCAATAACTATACCGGGACGAGCGACTTTAACGGTAATTCGTGCATTACGCGCAGGGCGTTCAATTATTATATCACTTACGCCAGCTTGATATAATTGTTTTTTAATCAACTCGCGCGCCTTTAAATCTGCTTGTAAAGTATCGGCAAAATCCTTTGCCGGAGCATACCATCTAGCTGTCCAATCTCTAACAATTCGTAAACGTATCCCAACCGGATTAACTTTGTGACCCATATTATTTCTTCTCCTCGTTACCCGAGACTTTAATAGTGATATGACAGGTTGGTTTTAAAATACGATTCCCACGCCCCTTTGCACGCGCATGCATACGTTTGTACGTTGAGGCTTGATCAATATATATCGTACTTATTCGCAATTCATCGACATCAGCACCATCGTTATGTTCAGCATTTGCAATTACTGATTCAAGTACTTTTTTAACAATATTAGCCGCTTTTTTAGGGCTAAATGCAAGAACATCTAATGCTCTTGCAACAGGTAACCCTCTAATTTGTTCAGCAACCAAACGACATTTTTGTGCTGATAAACGTGCGTGCTTTAATCTTGCAACAGTTTCCATCGCTACCCCTTATTTATCGCCTTTGGCTTTTTTATCAGCGGCTTTATGGCCGCGAAATGTGCGTGTTATAGCAAATTCGCCTAGTTTATGGCCTATCATATTTTCAGTAATATAAATAGGAATAAAATCGCGCCCGTTATGGATAGCCATTGTTAAACCTATCATGTCAGGCACAATAGTTGCACTACGACCCCATGTTTTAATAGGCTTTTTTGAAGCCGCTTCTTGTGCGGCTGCAACTTTCTTCATTAAATGTTCAGGCACATATGGCCCTTTTTTTACGGAGCGTGACACAACTATTACCTCATTGAATTAGTTATTTCTTTTTGCGACGTTGAATAATCATATTGGTAGTTCGCTTATTCCTACGCGTCTTGTAACCCTTTGTTGGTAATCCCCATGGACTAACAGGGTGACGCCCACCAGATGTACGACCTTCACCACCACCATGCGGGTGATCAACAGGGTTCATTGCAACACCACGAACCGTTGGACGTAT
>CAIUAS010000189.1 GCA_903897205.1 uncultured Gammaproteobacteria bacterium | reverse complement strand
TGGCCGCGGACGTATAGTCCCCATTTTAACGGCGGATGCCCGGTACTGGTTAGAAGAAGCGAAAAAGCTGGCGAACCTGCCTGAACAATCGCTGATTCCCACCGGAAAAACCTACAGGCAGCACCGCGATTTATATGACGGTCAACTGAAACGTGCAGGTACTAGTGGTAAACATCCTCATGGATTACGACATGCTTATGCGCAAGAGCGGTATAAAGCGTTAACCGGGTGGGATTGTCCAAAGCGGGGTGGGCCTGGATCTAAAGCATTAACTGCCGAACAAAAACAACAAGACCGCCTAGCGCGCCTGCAAATCAGTGAAGCCCTCGGCCACTCACGTGAACAAATATCTGTGATATATTTAGGCCGATAGCTTAAGGAGAACGCATTATGACAACCTTTAATTCTTTCCCTATTTTCTTTGCTAATCATAAAAAATCTAATAAGCACCAATCCTATGGATTTTATTATTTAAGCCAGCAGGCTGAGAGGCAATTTAATCATCTGATTAACCAGTATGATGATTGTGCTGTTTTATCGATAAATACACCGCTGCTATCGAAAGAAGCCATGCAATTAAAAGTGCAAGCAGCCGACGAACTTATCCAAGCAACAGGTAATTTGGGTAAATTCAAACAAGTTGTAAAATCGAGCGGGCAACAAATTACAGCAGTCAAATCTTTTGATTGGTATAAAACATGGAACCAAGCATTATTGCGGGATGATTATTGGGAACAATTAAAAAGCGCCATGGATGCTTTATTTAAAGAACCACCGCTAGATCAGGCTCAACTACAAGCACGACAGATACTCATCAGGCAAAAGAAATTGCATATTGAAGCTTTAAAGAGAAGCTGGAAACGGCATGGTAAATTTTCACATTATAGTTCAACTGCTTTATTGTATGCGGCAGATAAACTATCGGTTATTGAAAGGTTTCTTGATGAAGCACAAGAAGAATTTAATCAGCGATCACATAAATTACCAAACGAAGCCTGTATACAATATAGTGATTTTTTAAAAGGGTCATTAAAGCAAGTTCAGCGAGAAAAAAATGCATTGGCGGCAGCCATGAGCGCACGTTTACAGGTGATACGCGAAACAAGAAATATTACCAATGATGATCTTACTATCCATTTAATTAGCCGACTTAAAAAAGCCAACGCCCTTAACCCAGACACCCCCATTGAGCATAAAAGACTACCAGTGCCTTTTGATAGTCAGGTATTTAGAAGCATGCACCATTATGTTGCTGATCAAGGTGGCACGACACAACTTCACCACGCTTTTAATCTTCAACAATCAGATAAAACTATTTTGCTAACGGGTAAACAATGTGCCACTCAATATGTTTTTCTGCCCGCACATTTAAGCAAATACGTGCCTGAAAAACCCAGCAAGTTTGCCTCTTTATTCAAAGGCCATCAATTTCGCTATGAATTCTTTCAAGATAAAACAGCTTTATTGTTGAAATTGTCGTTTTTAAATGATCTTAAAATAACAACCAACTGTTGTCATTCGCCAATAGAAGATGCTGTTTGGCAGCAAATAAAAGCAACTGAAAAAATGCTCGACACCGCCATCCGCGAAACAGAAAAACAAAAAACCAAAGGTTGGAATACACCCTTTTATAAGGAAAAAAATCAATTATTAGCAGAATGGCAAATCCTTTTACAGGAACAAAAACAAAAGACGTTGCAATACGAATTAACGTATTTTGAGAAGTGGGCCAGCCTCTCTCCCGTTGAACATGTCTTGCACAAACCCTATTTTTCGGCTGACAAAAAACAGGAAATTTCCAACATACTCGTGCAATTAGAATGCGCGATTGCCATTGATTCCAGGCAGACAGACGATCAGCCGCGTTTAAAAATAATTAAGGAAAAAATAACCGATTTATTTGCTAAAGATATTTATTATGCGCAAAGTCCTGAAATAACAGCTAATACACTCAATAGCCTATCAAAAGGAATAGCAGTCGATAATGAACAGCTTCGACAAACACTCGATTATTGCAATGAATTAGCAGGCGATGAACTCCATGCTTTTAAGCAAAAATATGATTATCAAATAAAAACGATACCGCCCTTACTGGAGCGTTATTTTAGTACTCCATTGCATCAGCTCGTGCTTGCTACCGATTACACCTCCTCTTTAGCATACGTGCGCCAATGTGGACAACTATTGCGCCACTTAAAAAGTCCAACCATCCAGAAGAAATTAGATGCGTTCATTGCGATGGCAATAACGCATTGTAAGAATTGGCTTGCTACTAAGGTAGAACCGTTAGATAAGCAATTCACTGATAACGCAAAACAATACCAGGATTTATTAGAGGAATTGGCCACGATTGAACAAATTGAGCAATTAGTGGCTATTCAACTCAAACAACGCCAGCTGGCATATGAAATCACCGCTATTGATGAGCCTTCACTAATATCCACAAAAACAATTGAACCAGCCTCTCCAGCTTCAACGCTCAATGAACAAGAGAAGTCCCGCACCTTTTTAGCGCAGCAACAGCAAATTTTTAAGCAACAGTGTGAACAGCACCAAGAAATCATGCAAAAACAACAGGCACTTGAACAACAAATGGCAACAGCTGCAACCCAAATAGATGAAACTTTACAATCGTGCGAAAACACTCAGCAAGCTTGCAGCCAATTAGCATTTAACAATACCGCCCTGTTAGCGGCCATAAGTGCCACACAACACGGTAAGCCTGCTGCCTATGCTGAAATAGCGAATAATTCAGTAGCAGATACTGCGCACACTAATGCGACTACTCAAACAGCCACCCATACTGTCACCAGCGAACCTGATTCCAAGCGCTGTCAGTTACAGTAAACAAATGATAGCAGTTTTTAATTGTCCCCCATCGCCTCTTATTGAATAGACCGCTTTTAAAGCCATCGTCTTTGCTTCCATTCTTATTTTTATTTACAAATATCCATACCTAATCTTCATCAGGAGGAAACTATTTTATGAAATATACCACTAGAGCCTTTCAAGCCAGGATATTAGACATCATTCGACAATTTGAACAAGACTATCCAAAAGCATCCTTACAACGTGAAGCCGATCCTTATAAAACAAAGCTTCAGCACTATGTGAAGCAGTGCAATACCAGTAGCTTGTTACACAAGCATATAGAGGAAGAACTCAAAACGATGCCTTATTGGTTTTCCAAAATAGGTTATCTCGTCCAATCATTACGCGAACTTTTAAAAATAAATAATCTCAGCGAATGCTTAGATACGGACGAACGTGAAAAAGCGGAACTTGAATCCGCCCGCCAAGAAAATCTACCGCAGTCGTCTACAACAGCACAGCCAGCGCTGGCGAATCAATTAAAACGAGAACAGGCAAAAAATAAAGCTTATGTTGAGGCCATCGACAAAATCGAAGCAGAAAAACGGGAATTGCTGGTTAAACTAAATACTGAAATTAGCAAAGGCGTTGCCTATAGTAAACGCATAGAAGAATTACTAAGTAAACAAGCTGAATTAACGATGGATCAATCCTTCCATTTACCCGACAAAGAAATCATCAAAGAACTCCAGCAATTTGTTCAAAATGTCATGGAAGAAAACAATCGCTTATCCACAGACTTAATAGCGATTAATGCTAAATACATTGAAGCGCTCGAAAGCAACAAACTATTACAAGCAAAATGCGAGGATTTAGACAAACGGTATAATACACTGCAAACGCAATTTAATGAGCAGAACAAACTATTAAATAATAAATTACGCCTGGCGCAAGGTGAAACCAAGCGGCTGCGAGAGAATCTTGACGAACGCATTACGCAGCTTGAGCGATCACAAATAGGCAGCTTTACCAATCGAAAATTTCATAATGTTCGGTTATCTAAAAGTAGTCCCCTCAATGTATCTGGAAAAACAAATGCCAAAACTATCTCTTTACCTGAAGCCGCGCCAAGCATAGATAGTGAAAAGTTTAGTTTATAATTTGTGCCGTCTTGTGCAAATAAATAGTTAACTTAATTTATTGCTTTTTAAACTTGTGTAAGCAGTTACGTTTAACTTATTTTTTTAATTCTATGGATAGCTGGGTTAACTAGGTCCGTTAGACTGGACAAAAATTTGAGAGTTTATAGATACCAAAGTTACTATTAAATCATTAGTGATAATATACCTGTGCAGGCGTACGATAGTTCAATGCCTGATGTAATCGCTGATTATTATAATAAATAAAATAGTTATTTAAAACCGCTTTTGCTTGCGCTACACTTTGAAAATCCTGTAAATAAATGCATTCCTGTTTTACTGTTCGCCACAAACGCTCAACAAAAATATTATCAAGGTAACGGCCACGGCCATCCATGCTAATATTGATTTTAGCGTCCGTTAATATTTTAATCCAGGCTTCTGAAGTAAATTGTGAGCCTTGATCTGAATTAAATATTTCACAACGTGATTGTTCTAAACAGTCTTTTAAAACATCTACACAAGATTGTGCTTCTAAAGTTGTGCTTAATGCCCAACCTAAAACATAACGGCCATACCAATCAATAATGGCCATTAAATATACGTCAGAACCTAATAGAGGCAGTAGAGTAAGATGCGAGGCGTAGTCGAACTATTTCCCCACATCTCCTCCCCGAACTGTACGTGCACCTCTCAGCGCATACAGCTCTCCATTTAAGAGTGGCTAAAGCCATTGCAACGACCACCTTGCTAACTTGTTTTGCATTTCACTGATTATCAAAGGTCTTCACCTCATTGGGTCAGATAGTTTGCCCAACAAATCTCTTAAACTGTCTCCCTTCGCCATGTAATGAG
>CAIUAS010000188.1 GCA_903897205.1 uncultured Gammaproteobacteria bacterium | reverse complement strand
GTCCCCGATCGCTTCCGATTCCAGCATTTCCAGATTAAATTCCTGATGGCTCAGCACGCTATCAATCGCGCCTTCGCTGATGACATTCACCTGCTGCTGGACAAAATTGCGTTCGAAATAATCCAGGTGTGCATTCGCTACCACCTATGGTTCAAATAACGGCAACAAATTCAGGCAGAATATAATCCGCTAGCCATACATGCTCATTGCCTCTATAAAATTTAATTTTACTTTGGTATGCATGTCTCGCTTTTATTAGTAGAATGACTGTTTTTTTAGATTTACGTTCACCCACCTGACGTGCAGTCTCGACGTCTGATGATAAATGCACATATTGCCTACCCATCGGTTTTAATCCTTCTGTAGCAATTATTAATGCAAATTCCGGCGTTGTTCCATGATATAAAATTTCCGGAGGTTCCACCGCTTCTTTCAATAATTTTTGTGACGTAGAATGGCCATACAAAGCCCGTATTTTTCCAGCCTTTATTTCATGTCTTTTTTTCGATGATTGCTGAATCATTTTCGCCAAATCAACTTCAGACAAATTAGTCCATTCTTTTTTAATTGTTCGCAATATAGCTAATAAAGCTTCAACTGACACCCAGCCTTCCTCATCTAATTCAAGCTCGTAAAGCCAGGGCTCGTGGCGTAGAGCATGGGACATCTGCCTGCTTAACTGAATTAAATTTCTTTCCATCTTAATAATCTTTGATCTTTTAATTTTTCAAATGCATTGAATTCACCGCTAACATTACAGTAACCCTCTAAATTAATATTGGTTTCATATTTTAGCGGGAAAATATCGGCAACAACAATCGTTCGACCTAAATCAGATTGTAAAACATCAGTTAATTTATATATCGTCTTAAAACATCTTTCTGGTAAATTCTTATTAAAGATAAATTTTTCACCTTTATAAAACAAGACAATACAATATATATTTATCACGCCAACTATATATCCTTTAAAACTAACATTACTAGGAGAAGAAAAATTTGCTCTAACAAATAAGTCTCTATTACAAAACTCTGGAAATTCTTCATGAAAAAAGATCGGATAATAAGTATCATCCGCATCTTCATATTTCCATAATGGATTAACATCGAAATCCGACTCTATTAAAAATTTTTTACTTTGTTTAATTTCCAAGCTGAATCCCCTTAATTAAATTATATTGCTTTAGCAATTGCTGAGTTTCCATCCTTTGCGCACTTGTGGTTACCGCAATATAATTACCTTCACCCCCAACTGGATCAAATCTTATATCGAATCTTTCCGCAACACTAGCATCATCTAAAGATACAACTTCAACCGGTATTTTATCTAAATTTGCTATATTAAATGCTAACAAACGTCTGTTATCAATAGAATATAATTTGCCGTCTTGCGATACCACTTGAATCGTCGGCAAATCATAAGGCGACACTGTTCCAACCCTTAATGCTGCCGCTAAATCATCAACTCTTCCACCATTACTTAAATTTGGACTAAGATCCGATTGAGTGAATCGAATATCTCTAGGATCTAAATGATAAACTCCTGGTTCTAATTCTGGAGCGCTTTTTGTAGCAATATTTCCGAATTCCCGCTGAAACAGACCCATCTTTGCAGCCAATTGCCCCAAATCACTTGCCGCAAGATTTAATCCTGTCACTATTTGCGCGCCTGCGAATTGTAGAACTGGCCTCAAACCCAATGCCGTTTCAATAACATTAATGGCTTGCACCGATTCGCCCAACGTTACACACAGCGCATAATTAATGCCTTGGGAAACGCTGCTTATTGGTGTGCCGCCTACCTTAAAGTTGAGCGCGCCTGCTTCTCCTTGTGTGGTTTGGTGGCTCATTTGTACGAGGGTATTTAATAAATACCCGCCGGCACTGGCCGCTTTATTGGCCAAGGTTAGGTT
>CAIUAS010000187.1 GCA_903897205.1 uncultured Gammaproteobacteria bacterium | reverse complement strand
GCCGCTCATATCACAACCTGCTTTAGCCCAAGCAAAGACAGAATTTGTTCGGTTTATAAAAAATAAAGAAGTTCAACCTGCAGCAACACAAAAAGAGCATTCGAACAGATTGACCGAGATCGCTATCGTGGGCATGGCGGGCATTTTCCCGGGCGCAGCTGATCTCAATCAATTTTGGGAAAATTTAATGGCTACCCAAAGTGCAATTGCAGAAATACCCACCGAGCGATGGGATTTTCAAAAAGTGTATGGTTCGATTGACGAAGAAAATAAAACGAATTCAAAGTGGGGCGGTTTTATCACAGATGTTGATAAATTTGATGCAGGATTTTTTGGCATTTCTCCTCGGGAAGCCGAATTGATGGATCCACAGCAACGGTTATTTTTGCAATGTGTTTGTCAGAGCTTAGAAAACGCTAATTATCCCTTAACGCGACTGCATCACATGAAAGCAGGGCTTTTCGTGGGTGTTGCCAGCCAGGATTATGCAGAACTTTTGCAGCAATGTGTACCCATTGAAGCTTATACTGCCACTGGCATAGCGCATAGTATTTTAGCAAACCGTGTTTCTTATTTATTGGATTTGCAAGGGCCTAGTGAAGCGATTGATACAGCTTGCTCCAGCTCATTAGTGGCTGTTCATCGTGCGGTACAAGCCATTCAGTCTGGTGATTGCGATATGGCCATTGCAGGCGGCGTCAATGTCATGTTGACCCCGACCTTACACATTGCATTTGGCAAAGCAGGCATGTTGTCGCCGGATGGCCGTTGTAAGACCTTCGATAAACACGCGAACGGCTATGTACGTGGTGAAGGCGTGGGCGTCGTGGTATTAAAACCACTTGCGCAAGCGTTAGCAGACGGTGATTTAATCCATGGTGTTATTAAAGGGACGGCCGTTAATCATGGCGGACGTGTAAACACATTGACTGCGCCGAACCCTAATGCGCAAGCAGAATTACTAAAGACTGCTTACCGCCGCGCCAATATTCCCATCAGCAGTGTGGGATTGATTGAAGCGCATGGAACTGGCACTGCCTTAGGTGATCCGATTGAAATCAATGGATTGAAAAAAGCTTTTAAAGCATTACAACAAGAAAATATGGAAAAAGGAATTCCATCTGCTTCTTTACACTGCGGCATCAGTGCCGTTAAAACGAACATTGGCCACTTAGAAACAGCAGCGGGAATTGCAGGCTTAATTAAAGTGTTATTAGCTTTTCGGCATAAGGTGTTGCCAGGCATTGCTAATTTTCAAGAAATGAATCCTTATATTGATTTGAAAGATACGGGGTTCTATCTGCTTACAGAAAACCGGTCATGGGAATGCGCTAACGATCATACAGGTAACGCTTTGCCAAGACGCGCCGGCGTCAGTTCTTTTGGCTTTGGCGGAGTTAATGCCCACGTGGTTTTAGAAGAAGCGCCCGCTAAAGCCCCCTTTGATCTAAAACAATTTCAGCGCAAACCGTGTTATCTTTTCACCTTCTCCGCTAAATATGCGCAAACTTTACAAGAGTTATTAATTAATTTTAAAGCATGGGCAGAAAAAGCAGAGGATCAAGGTGTTGATTTAAGTTCGATCAGTTACACCTTAAATACCGGGCGTAACCATTTTAACCTTCGCTGCGCGATCATTGCTGGTTCTTTTACAGATTTATTAGAGAACATCGATAAAGCTATCACTAAACAATCTGCGACTCATTCTTTCCTAGGAACATTGACGGATGTTCAGCCGGATGATGCCGCTATTTATGAAGAGGTATTGGAGCGTGTAATTGAAAAACTCAGCACCCTGCAGGACGTACAGGATCCACAGTATGCAAAACAATTAAGGATTTTGGCTAATTTATATGTAAAAGGCTACACCATGGAATGGGAACTGTTGCACCAAAATGAGCCTAAGCAAAAAATTGAATTGCCTATCTATCCGTTTTTAAAGCAACGCCATTGGCTGCCGTTGATAAATACGAATGCTGCTTATTTTTCTGCTTTGTCTACCGCGCAAGCGCTTCCTATTATTGCGACGCCCAAAACGAGTACAGGGATTTATAGCTTTGACGAGATCCTTGCTTTACTCAAAAACAAATTGGCGTCACTGACAAAACTGGCTGTTGAGCAAATTGATGTGCATGAAGAATTACAAAATTATGGTTTTGATTCTATTGTCGTCGCTGGCCTAGCGAAAGAGCTGGAAATTGTGATCGGCAAAAAAGATACTTCTTTATTTTTTGCAGCCCGGTCCTTACATGATCTAGCGACACGTATTCATGAACAGGATCAACTCGCAGCGCCTGCGCAGTTGCCCTCTGCATTAACGCCATCCCGTCATGCGAATGAATACGTGGCCATCATCGGGGCCGCAGGCCGTTATCCCCAAGCAGATGAGCTTGCCAGTTTATTTGAAAAGCTTAAACAAGGTGCGGATCTAATTGAAGAAATTCCAGCATCACGTTGGGATTATCAGCGCTATTACTCCCAAGATAGCAAAGCGCCCAATAAAACGTATGCTAAATGGGGCAGCTTTATTAATAATGTCGATAGTTTCGATTACGAACATTTTCAAATGTCGTTTAATGAAGCTTTGCTTGTGCATCCTGAAGAGCGGTTATTGCTCGAAGAAGCATGGCATTGTTTTGAAAGCGCAGGTTACAATCCTCTGCATTGGTTAAAGCAAAAAGACAATAACATCGGTGTTTATATAGGCGCTTCTTTTCATGATTATCAACAAATCATTGCCGAATCTAACCAAGCGCAGCAAACCTATTTGCCTTACACATCGCAAACTTACTCTTACGCTAATCGGTTATCTTATTATTTTAATTTAACGGGCCCGAGCGTCACGTTGGATACAGCGTGTTCTTCTTCGTTATTTGCTATTTATGAAGCTTTTCACGCAGTACGTGAAGGTCGTTGTACCATGGCGTTGGTTGGTGGCGTTAATTTGAGTTTGCATCCTAGTAAATATGTATTGTTAAGCCAATTTAATTTTATGGCCAAAGACGGCAAGTGTCATGCGTTTACTGAAGGCGGCAGTGGTTATGTTCCTGGGGAAGGCATTGGGTTAATTCTATTAAAAAGGCTAAGCGATGCAATGCGAGATCAAGATAATATTTTGGCCGTGATTAAAGGAGCAGCCGCAGGAAACGACGGTAAAACTCATGGTTTTACCGTGCCTGATCCAGATGCACAAGGCAAAGTGATTGAGCTTGCACTAAACCAAGCTCAAGTCCGCCCACAAAGTATTGGCTTTATTGAATGCCATGGGACAGGGACACAGTTAGGTGATCCTATTGAAATTGGCGCACTTACTCAGGTTTTCAACAAAGATACGGTTGCTAAACAGTCTTGCCCAATTTCATCGATCAAATCAAACATGGGACATTTAGAAGCGGCCGCAGGAATTGCGCAAGTAACCAAAGTGATATTACAATTCCAAAGCGGAAAATTATTTCCTAATGTGATGCATGACGCAGAATTAAATAAAAATATTCAATTTAGTGAAACGCCATTTTATGTGCAGAAAGATTTATCAATTTGGCCTGTTGCCAAAGAAACAGCGCGACGCGCGGGCATTAGTTCATTTGGCGCGGGCGGTACGAATACGCATGTTGTATTGGAAGAATATGTTACGGATAGCGCTCAGGATTTAGAATTAAAATCGCCTCATGTATTAATTCCCTTAAGTGCAGATACAGAACCACAATTATTTGCAGTTCTAGAAAAATTATATTTATTTTTAGCCGAACATCAGTATCGTATATTCAATGGACATTATAGCGTTATTAATATTGCGGGAACTTTGCAGCAAGGCAGGGCAGAACGGCGCTGTAGGTTAGCCTTAGTTTGCGCAAATAATATTGAAGCTTTACTGACTGAACTTAAAAGCATTAGGGAACATTATCAACAACATCATGCATTCAAGCTTAAAACCAATGTGTTTTATTATAAATTAGCAGCAGCGCCTTCGCTGGAACAAACGGCTGAAGGCGATTTATTAAGCATGGCCGCTACTTGGGTACAAGGCCAAAAAGTCGATTGGCAAAAAATGATGCCCCGTTATCAAAAAGTATTTTTGCCGGGTTATAGTTTTAAGCACAAATTAATCCGTTTAAAAGATAATGCGGCACCTGTAAAACAATCTATTATTGATCGCAACCCAGAGCAAGCAGCGACAGCAAAAATATACAAAACAGTTGAATCAATATTTAAAAAAGTTTTAGGAGATTTACCTGAAGCAATGGACGTAAATGAAGATTTTGCTAATTTTGGTATTGATTCTATTACCGGCTCTCGCATCCACCAAGAGCTGCTTCAGCATTATCCAGAATTAGATGATTTTGTGTTGTTCGAGCATCCTAGTTTAGAAAAGCTGGTTACTCATATTTATACTCATTACTCAAAACAGGCATCCACACTTTCAACCCACTTTAATCATCTTGAACAAGTGGGAGACATCATCAACTTAATGTCTCAAGAAAAAATAGAATCGTTTAATAAAGAATATATTATTTCAATGACCGAATTTATTCGCTCTTATGAAGCAAGTGGCGGCAAAACAAAAATTACAATAAAAAAAGTAGTGCTTGATAATCATAAATCTATAGAGATTGTAACTGCAGGCGAAGGTGAAGCTATTATATTTTTGCCGCCTTTTAATACGAGCGCAATTATTTGGATTAATCAAATTACTATTTTGGCAAAATATTTCAAGGTCATTGTAATTAATTATCCCGGTATAGGTACAAGTGATTGGATCGAAGGAGTCGCTACATTTAGTGATCTGTCTGCTGTAATCGTTGAGGTGACTGACAAATTACGTAGCAGCCAGTTCATTCAATCTGTACCTGTAACGTTGGTCGGTTGGTCCTTTGGCGGATTTTTGGCTCAAACCATTGCAGCGGAACACCCTAATTATATTAAACAAATTATTTTAATTAGTACTACGATGATCTCATGGTCGTCTAAAGAATACACCATAACCGGCGAACAATTTTCGCAACGCTCGGCACAACAATTTAAAGAAAATTTTGAGCGCCTGCCTGCTTTTATTAAAAACATGGAGAAAATTAAAATTTTACAAACCGAGGATCGAATTGAAGCATTTGTTTTAGGAACAACTGATCAAAAAATTATTAATACGTATTTTTTAATGATAGCAAAATTCCGGCATCAGAATGTTGCGCAACAAATCAAAATCAAGGCTTATTTAATTTCAGGCGCACAAGATGATTTAATGCCAGCTAAATTTGCACG
>CAIUAS010000186.1 GCA_903897205.1 uncultured Gammaproteobacteria bacterium | reverse complement strand
TATAAGGTTTGGGGTGCTTAGCTCAGCTGGCAGAGCATCGCCCTTACAAGGCGAGGGTCGTAGGTTCGAACCCTACAGCACCCACCAATTTATGAACATTGCGGAGTGGTAGTTCAGCTGGTTAGAATACCGGCCTGTCACGCCGGGGGTCGCGGGTTCGAGTCCCGTCCACTCCGCCACTTAATCCCCATAAAAAAACGCGCTTTTGGCGCGTTTTTTTTATTCTTAACTAGCAAATAAATTATTATAAGTCTCTTGAAAACTTAATAATTAAGTACATTTATTTTTTTATTTAAAATGAAAGCGCTGTTGGCTATTTTACTAGATGCTCGTTGTATTTTTAGGGAAGTAGTTTATACTACTGGCTTCATTTAAATGGTAATCGGCGGCACATTGATGTGCCATTTTAATTTTATGGCGAGCTGTTAGCACTATGCTGCAATCTATTCGTGATCGTTCACAAGGCTGGTTAGCCGGAATCATTGTTTTTTTAGTTATTGCTACTTTTCTCCTTTGGGGAGTTCACAGTTACTTAACTTCAGGTGGTAACCAGCCTGACGTTGTAGCAACTGTTAGCGGTAAGCAAATTACGCAAGTCATGCTCAATACCGCTTATGAGCGTTTGCGCCAGCAGCAGCAAATGCAGCTGGGGGCTGATTTTGTCCTCGATCAAAAAACAGAGACACAGCTTAAAAAGCAAGCGCTTAATCAATTAATTATGGCACAAGTGCTTTCACAAGCAGCCATTAAAGAAGGCTATCGCATTACCATGGGCGAGGTTGAAGGGGCTTTACTTGCGATTCCTGCTTTTCAAGTCAATGGGCGTTTTTCTCGTGAACGTTTTAATGAAATTTTAAATGGCACGCTATATACAGAAAAATCTTTCTTAGGCGATCTGCAAACCAGCATGTTAATTAATCAAGTACGTGGTGGATTTATTGTCAGCGCATTTGCATTGCCACAAGAAGTTGATACCGCCATTAAATTAATAAATCAGAAACGTGATATTGGTTATTTAATTATTCCAGCCAATCGTTTTAGCGAGACAGCAAATATCAAAAATGATGATGCGCTTGCTTATTATGATCAGCATCATGATTTATTTACTACGTCTGAACAAGTGAGTATTGATTATTTAAAATTATCAGTGCCACAACTGGTCAATAATCTGCATTTTACTGATGAACAGTTAACGCAGTTTTATCAAAATAATTTGAGCAACTACACAACACCACAACGTTGGCATGTTGCGCATATTTTAATTCAAGTACCAAACAATGCTACTGCGCAGCAAGTGGCGGAAGCAAAAACAAAAAGTGAAGCAATAGCTAAGCAACTTAAAGCTGGCGAAAGCTTTGCTAAGTTAGCTAAAAAATATTCAGATGATCGCCTTACTGCCAATAAAGGCGGTTTGTTAGATTGGTTTAGCAGTGGCATGATTGATCCGAGCATAGAGAAAGCCGTCACTAATTTGCATGTGGGCAACATTACCGATCCTATTCGGACAAAATATGGTTTCGACATTATTAAATTAAATGATCTACAAAAACCGCAAGTAAAACCATTAGCTGATGTTCGTTCCCAAGTAACAAAAGCACTTGGACAGCAGCAAGCAGAGCAAGTGTTTGCTGATGATAGCGACAAGTTGTCGAATTTGACTTATTCAAATCCGATGTCATTGGATATTGCAGCAAAAACATTAGGTTTGCAGGTAAAGACTAGTGGATTATTTACTAAAGACGGTGGTAAGGATGAAATAACCACTAATTCTAAAGTTATTACTGCGGCTTTCAGCCAAGATGTGTTGCAAGGTAATAATAGTAATGTGATTGAGTTAAATCCGGATACTTTAATTGTGTTACGTGTTAAACAACATATGCCGCCTACTTTGAAACCTTTTGCTGATGTGCGTGATCAAGTTATGCAAATATTAAAGAACAAAGCGGCCCAGCAAAAAGCACAAGCATTAGGCGAACAACTAGTGTTGCAATTGGAGCAAGGTAAATCTGGCCAACAACTTGCACAGCAGAATGGATTAAAGTGGCAAGAGCTTAAAGCGGTTGGTCGATATAATACACAAGCACCAGCTGCCATTGTTACTTACGCTTTCCATATGGCAAGATCCGTTGCCCAGGCTGCCACAGCAGCAAGTTTTCAATTGCCGAATGGTGATTATGTGTTGCTGAAACTCATAGCGGTACATGATGGTATTTTGAATGATCCGAATGGCACTCAAAAACGTATTTATCGTGAAGAGTTAGAAAATACTAATGGCCAATTAGGCTATGCTCTCTATGTAAAAAAACAGCTAGCGCAAGCCAAGATTGTTATTAACAATAAAGATTTAGCTTCAGCAGCCAATCAATTAAATTAAGATTAGTTATGATGTCGCCAGAGTATGTCATTTTAGTCGATGCCAATGATAATGAAATTGGTATCGAAGAAAAGTTGCTGGCGCATCAACAAGCAAAACTGCATCGTGCATTTTCTGTTTTTATTATCCGCTATCAATCAAACCGTTTGCAGATTTTATTACAGCAACGTCAAACCAATAAATACCACAGTGCAGGTTTGTGGACTAACACATGTTGCAGTCATCCTATGCCCGGTGAATCTACTTTAGTTGCAGGCCAGCGCCGTTTAAAAGAAGAGATGGGTATTAGTGCTGAATTAACTGAAATCGGCGCGTTTAAATATAGGGCCGAGGTAGGTCATCAGCTTATTGAACATGAATATGATCATGTGTTGGTCGGAACATTTAATGGTGAACATATTCCTTTTAATCAAGAAGAAGTTGCTGATGTACGCTGGGTAGATGTTGATTGCTTAAAAGAAGATTTGCGTTTGCATCCTGAGAAATATACTGCTTGGTTTATGCAAGCATTAGATTTAATTACTAGTTAATTACTTAATAAATATTTTTATAATAAATCATATTTTCAAATCATCGTGAACACACAAAATAAAACCGCAGAATTATTTAAAGGCTTTTCTAAATTAACGCGTGAAGAACGCTTCGAGCGTCTTATCGCTTTAGGTGCGCTTACGCCTGAAGATGTTGATTATCTCAACCATTCAATTGATCCCAATATCACTTCACTTGCTGAGAAGTTTGTAGAAAATGTCATAGGTTGTTTCCCGCTTCCATTAGGTGTGGCCACTAATTTTTATATTGATAACCGTGACTATGTTATCCCTATGGCTGTTGAAGAGACTTCCATTATTGCTGCCGCAAGCCGTAATGCCAGATGGGTGCGTGAATGTGGTTCCATTACGACTGAAATAATAGGGGATACTATTATTGGTCAAATCCAAATAGCAAAAGTAAAAAATTTTACTGCTTTTAAAGAGATGATTGAATTAAATCGGCAAGCATTAATGGAGCAAGCCAATAAGACAGTCATACCCAATTTAGTTGCACGTGGTGGCGGTGTTAAAAATATTAACGTGCGTCATTTGCTACGCCAAGACGGCGATATTATGGCGGTAGTTCATGTCTTATTAAATCCTTGTGATGCGATGGGAGCGAACATCATCACGCAAGTCTGTGAGTTTTTAAAAGAGCCAATCGAAACGCTCACTGGTGAAACGGTTACCCTCTGCATTTTATCGAATTTAAATGACACCAAAGTAACGCGTGCGAAAGTGGTTTTGCACGATATCGATCCTGAACAAGGACAAGCGATTGCCGAAGCATCCCTGTTTGCGGAAATGGACCCTTATCGTGCTGCAACGCATAATAAAGGTGTTTTAAACGGTATCGACCCGATATTAATTGCCACAGGGAATGATTGGCGTGCGGTAGAAGCAGGTATACACGCTTTTGCAGCGCGTTCAGGTCAGTATCGAGCTATTACTACTTGGCGCATGGAGAATAAAGATTTAGTCGGTTATTTTGAAGCACCTATTAGCGTGGGAACGGTAGGGGGAGTTACACGCATACACCCCACTGCACAGTTAAGTTTGCGTATTTTAGGGGTAAGCTCCGCCGATGAATTAGCGCGCATAACAGCAGCAGTGGGATTAGTACAAAATTTAGGCGCTATTAGAGCGCTAACTGGCGAGGGAATTGTTAAAGGCCACATGAAGTTGCATATTAATAATTTACTATTAGCAACGGATGCAACCCAAGCAGAACAAATTATTATTAAGAAACAGCTAGAGGATTATTTAAGCATCCATGCCAAAATTACCTTAAGTGATGCTAAGAATTTATTAGCAAAACTGCGTGCTGAGCAAAAGTTATGATGACGTTTCATTTAACGGCGCCTAGTAAAACTTTTTTATTAGGCGAATATGTGGCTTTGCAAGGTGGGCCAACATTAGTATTAACCAGTCAGCCTTGTTTTAAATTAACGGTTAAATATAAGCATACACAGCAACCAGTTATCTTTGAATATATCGATAAAGAGAGTCCGGCCGGTAAATATTTATTATTGAACGCCGATCTTTTTAAGGGATATCACTTAATATTTCACGATCCGCATAATCGAGCCGGTGGTTTTGGCGCTTCAAGTGCACAATTTTTATTAGTAAATACATTAACAAAAATTATTGCTGATTTTTCGTTAAAAGTTTCGTGTCAGGTAAAAGAATTGTTAACTGAATATCAGCAATTTGCTTGGGATGGTGAAGGCATGGTGCCAAGCGGCGCGGATTTAATTGCTCAAGCTCAAGGAGGAGTTAGTTATTTCTATAAAGAGCAAAATCGATTACAAGTAGTAGAGTGGCCATTTGAAGATATTAATTATTATTTATTGCACACAGGTAATAAAATTGCCACGCATCAACATTTGAAAGAACTAACATTTTTTACTACGCATCAATTAATGGATATCGTATTTGCTGGATTTCAACATTTACAAACAAAGAATGCAGAAGGTTTTGTTCATTGTATTAAAGAATATGCGCAGGCGTTGCAGAAACAAGGCTGGGTATGTGCTAAGACAGAAGAATTATTAACCCTATTGAATGCATGTCCTCAGGTGTTAGCAGCAAAAGGTTGCGGTGCTTTAGGCGCTGATGTCATTTTAGTGTTAGCTAACAAACAAAATCATTTTGCCCTATTAGATTGGTTGAAAGCTAAAGCAATGAATGTAGTAACGCACGGTAATAAAGTAGGCCCTGGTTTGCAAATAACAACTGAAGTGGAATTATCAATATGAAATGGTCAGCCTCAGCGCCCGCCAATATCGCTTTAATAAAATATATGGGAAAAAATCCTGGTGTAATTAATTCGCCTGCAAATACTTCGGTATCTTATACATTGGATCATTTACGCAGCTTTGTTTGTTTAGAATTACACGAAAACTTATCGCAAGATAAATGGGAACCCTTGCAAAATGAGCATGCCATTTTTGTGCCTGAGCTCACGTTAAAAGCACAGCAACGTTATATCAATCATTTAAATTTTATTAAGCAATATTTTAATTTTACGGGAAATTTTATTATTCGCTCCGCTAATAATTTCCCAGCCGGATGTGGGATTGCAAGTTCTGCTGCAAGCTTTGCTGCGTTAACTTTATGCACGGCTAATGCTTTGACTGACTTAACAGGTAATGAACCCTTGTCACTAGCAATAATGGCTGATTTAAGTCGGCAAGGTTCGGGATCTTCTTGCCGCTCATTTTTTGGGCCTTGGGTGATATGGCAAGATAAAACTATAAAAAAAATAGAGTTGCCCTATTCGCATTTATTGCATCAAGTAGTCGTGATATCTGAGCAACATAAAGCAATATCCTCCAGCGAAGCGCACTTAAGAGTGCAAACAAGTTTATTATATACTGGTCGCATTGAACGTGCTCAGCAAAGATTAACAGAGTTAATGGATGCGCTTGCAAACCAAAATTGGCAAGCCGCTTATAAGATTACCTGGCAGGAATTTTGGGATATGCACGCTTTATTTGAAACGTCTGATCAACCCTTTGGTTATTTTCAAGCGGGTACGTTAGAAGTTCTAAATTATTTGCGCACGGGTTGGGAGAATAGCGGTGATGGTCCGATAATAACCATTGATGCGGGGCCTAATGTGCATTTATTATTTCGGCCAGATCAAGCGAGTATGGCGTCAAAAATTAAAAATGAATTAACTAAAAAATTTATTGTTTTGTAAGGTCAACATTATGCAACAAACTGATTTTGAAACAACTGCACATGCTAAATGGATTTTAGCGGGTGAACATGCCGTATTGCGTGGTGGCCCTGCGCTCGTCTTTCCAATTCCTAGTAAATTAATTAAATTAAAATATCTTAATGAAGCTAATACTTTAACGGCGGATTTTGATGCGCCTTATGGAGAAACGCTATTATTATTTTTTTGGGGCGTTTTAGAAACAGGTTTAAAAATTATCGATAAAACCCGTGCCGATATTACCGGACATTTCTTTTTAGAAAATAATATTCCCATGGGCGCAGGCTTAGGTTTTTCTGCTGCATTATGCGTGGTAGTTGCCCGCTGGTTTTTATGGCATGGTTGGATCAATGAAGCAGATATATTTGAATTTGCGCGGCGTTTAGAAGACAACTTTCATGGCAAAAGCAGCGGAGTAGATATTGCAGGAGTTATTACCAATCAAGGCATGCATTATAAAATAGGCGAAGGATTTTATCCTATTCAATATCAATGGCTTCCACAGCTTTATTTATCTTATTCCGATCAATTGGGCGTCACGGCAAAATGCATTAATAAAGTAAAAGAATTATGGGCGAGAGACGAAGCGTTGGGGAAAATAATTGATCAGCAAATGATAGTAAGCGCACAAATGGCTGAGCAATCTCTACAATTAAATGAATCAGAAGGGTTACCGTTATTAACACAAGCGCTGCGCAAAGCGCACCATTGTTTTGAGCAATGGGGCTTGGTACATGGTGATTTGAAAGATCATTGCGAACAACTTTTAGAGGCGGGTGCTTTGGCGGTTAAACCGACTGGAGCAGGGGATGGCGGTTACGTTTTAAGTTTATGGCCGCATCCACCGATTAATAAATTACCGTTTGAATTAATCCCAGTATTCCCACGCAATTCGAAATAACTGTATTTATTTTTATGATAGCACTTGATTGTTTAATTAATTATCGTGAGCGAATTAATGCTTTTTTAGCGAAATCCTTAATTGCGATGGATGCTGTTCCGGCAGAATTACGTGACGCTATTCAGTATGTGGTACTAGGTGGTGGTAAGCGCATTCGTGCGGGGATGGTTTATGCAACGGGTGAAGCATTAGGCGCTGAATTAATTATATTAGATAAGGCAGCAGCGGCGGTTGAATTAGTGCATGCTTATTCATTAGTGCACGATGATTTACCGGCGATGGATGATGATGAGTTGCGGCATGGCAAAGCAGCTTGTCATAAAGTATTTGGTGAAGCGATAGCGATTTTAGCAGGCGATGCGCTGCAAGCATTTGCCTTTGAGATGTTAGCCAAAGCCAGTGAAAATATAAGTGCTGAGATTAATATTAAAATGATTGGCATCTTAGCTAAAGCGAGTGGCGCGCGTGGAATGGTCGGTGGGCAAGTATTAGATTTAATTGCCGAAGGTAAGCAAATTACGCCAGATCAATTAGAGAATATTCACCTATGCAAAACAGGCGCACTGATTACCGCAAGCGTTCAATTGGGCGCTTTAGCTGGTGGTTGTGTAACTGAAATCCAATTTATTAATCTAACAAAATTCGCACAAACAATTGGTTTGGCATTTCAAGTGCGAGATGACATTATTGATATTGAAAGTAATACCGCTATTTTAGGTAAAAAACAGGGCGCTGATTTAACGAAAAATAAAGCAACTTATCCCGCTTTACTAGGCATGTCAGCAGCAAAAGATAAATTAAAAGCTTTATATCAACAAGCGTATTTAGCTTTAGAAAAAGCCGGTTTGCAAGAGAGTAAACTAAAAGAGATAGCGCAGTTTGTTATTGGGCGTGAGTTTTAATAAGGATTAAATGCAAATATATTTTTAGATATTTAGGCCAGGCGATCTCTAATAAATATCCTAAGCACCAAGTCACTTCAAAAACATAAAGTAATTTTTACCCTCAACTACTATTGTCACAATTTATTCAGTTTTAACTACAGAATATAACTCATTTTACGGTTACTGAGATTGCTATGAGTTTTGATAAAACAGTTCAAGCTATTTTATAATAAAGTATTTTTTTAACCCCATTACCATTACTTTAATATCTGTGTTTGTCATTACTATTTTATCTAAAGTAGTCGATGAATCGAACAATATTGCAACTGTGTTGGTAATATTTGATATTCTCTTCATCTACTG
>CAIUAS010000185.1 GCA_903897205.1 uncultured Gammaproteobacteria bacterium | reverse complement strand
TGCATATCATTCTTTGCTTGCAGCTCTTGATTAATACACTCAGCTTCTATTTGATAACTGCCGCCAACAGCAACACTTATGCTATTGCAATATTTTCTAACCCGAGGCGGTATTACCATAGAATCAAGCATATCTTTTGCCTGTGACTCTTGAAGCCTGCATTCTCTTTCAATTACATAGCTGCCATCTACAGCATCAGAAACGCTTTTACAGTAAGCTTTAATATCATAAGCATGAGCGCTGCATGATATTAATAAAATAAAAATGGCTAAAGTTTTTTTAAGCATAAAATTTCCTTATGTTCTATCTCGCCCTACTATATTGTAATAGTCAGTCCAAAAGCCACTTGCCATACCTGAACCAACATGCGTAAATTCAACGTAAGAGCCAAAAAATCCAACATCCATACTAAGAATTTTATATTGTTCATTTGTTGGAATTGCAGCGCACGTTATGTCGTCATCAAGTGATTCAAACTTTGTTTTTTCGCCCTTAGCCAAGTAATCCATAGCCTGCTTATAAGTATCTTCATCCACGCAGCCAAAGGAGTATTCTTTAAATTTGACTATTTGTTCCGGCCGAATTTCATCAGCTAAAGAATTAACAGGCAATAAGAATGATATTATAAATAAAAGTACGTCTTTAAACATAGAGCCTAACTCCTCATGAGCTTGAAGTTTAATTTATTGCCTTGAATTAATTAATAAAAATTAAAATATTAAAAATATCATCCATTCAAACTAGCCCTATCGCCAGCCGCCGTCGCTTCCTTAGCGCAAACATAAGCCCCGCTTTTAGTGTTCCCATACCAGCGCCCACCCTGAGAGTGCCAAATACCCGTTTTAGTATTAAGCCAAACGACTTCATCAGAAGGGCAGTGCCGTTGAGCGGCTTTCTGATTAGTATATAAAGTGAGATTTGAATCAGGTACTGCTAGAACGTTAGAGAAATCTAGCAGACTATATATAAAGATAATAAAAATTAATAAGCTACGCATTTTAACACCCCTGTTATTTAATGCTGATTGTTCAAATTTAATTCAAAAGCTAAATAAATCTAAGTAATTAATCGGTTGCTCAAATAATACACAAAAAGCTGATCAGTTAATGCTACCGTCTACAATGCGTCTACACGATGATTATTATAATGATGGCGGGCTATCTAACCCCTTGAATCTATTGGTGGCCGGAGGTGGAATTGAACCACCGACACAAGGATTTTCAGTCCTCTGCTCTACCGACTGAGCTATCCGGCCATATGGAAGGTAGGGCGTTATTAAACCGTTTGAGAGCACATCAGTCAAGTCAAAAAGACGTTTCCAGTAATATTTTTTATTGGCCTATGTAATAATGCAGGAGAGCGGCCTGTATTTGAACAAGAATAGTGCTAACACTCTTTGCTAGGTGAATCCCTACTTCTTTGTAAGGGTTATCGACCATAGTTATTTCTCATGCTTGGATGATAATGTTTTTCTAGGTTGCCGAAGGCTTTAAGTAATTATTTGGAGAATTGATATGCAATTAAGTAGACGATTTACGCCGCTCACCATGCTGTTGTTATCAATCAATGGCATGATTGGTTCAGCCTGGTTATTTGGGCCTTTTTATGCCGCAAAAATCGCAGGTGAGGGGGCAATTATTGCTTGGGTATTAGGCGGAATTGCGACCGTATTAATTGCACTTACTTTCGCTGAGTTATCAGCACTGTTGCCTATTGCAGGTGGGATGTCGCGTTTTCCACAATTAAGCCATGGTACTTTAACGAATGTGACGATGAGTTGGGCAGCCTGGTTATCTTGTGTCACCATGCCGCCGATTGAAGTGCAGGCGACTTTGCAGTATGCCTCTACTTATTTTCCGTCATTAACTCATATGGTAAATGGTGCACCCGTGTTAACGCATTTTGGTTTGGGGTGTGCAACACTTATCATGTTAGGTTTATGTCTTGTGAATATCGTCAGTTATAAAGGCCTTATTCGTTTTAATTTTGTATTATTTGCTTTTAAAGTAGTCGTTATTTTCTGCGTTATTGGTGCGTTGATTAAAACTAGTTTTAATTCAAGTAATTTTATAGGGTTGACGCCTGGCGCCACGGGATATCATTGGCAGGCTATTTTAACGGCCCTTGCAAGTGGTGGTATTGCATTTGCATTTACTGGATTTACTCATGGTATTGCTTTAGCAGGGGAAACTAAACGTTCGCAAATAGCGGTACCTTTAGCGGTGATTGGATCGGTTGTATGTTGCTTGCTGCTTTATTTAGGTTTGCAAATTGCTTTTATTGGTGTGGTGGATCCAAAAGCATTAACGCATGGTTGGGCTAATTTAGCTTTTGCAGGAGAGGCGGGGCCTTTTGTGGGAATTGCCGGCTTATTAGGTTTAGCCTGGTTAGTGAAAATACTTTATGTTGACTCGGTCGTATCACCCTTAGGTGCTGGCTTAATTTATGTAACCTCGACGGCGCGGACAGTTTATGCGCTGAGTAAAAATGGTTATTTTCCACAAATTTTATCACGCTTAAATGAGAAAGGATTTCCTGTATTTGCTATTGCTTTGAATTTTATATTGGGTATGTTTTTATTTTTACCCTTTCCAGGTTGGCAAGCCATGGTAGGCTTTTTAGTGTCGGCAGTTGTGATTTCTTATGCGATGGGGCCAATTTCATTATTATGTTTGCGCTTGCAATTGCCCAAAGAGAAACGCCCTTTCCGTTTGCCTTTTGCTAATGTTATTTGTGTATTAGCATTTTATTGTTGTAATTTAATTTGCTATTGGACCGGTTGGGATACTATCTCTAAATTAGCGATTGCGATGGGAATTGGTTTGGTTTTATTAATTGTTGCTTATACCCGCGGTTTATTAACCAGCACAGAGTTTGGTTTTAAAGGGCTTGCATGGTTAGTGCCTTATTTAGGTGGTTTATTTACTATTTCTTACTTAGGCGCATTTGGCGGTAAGGGCATTATTCCTTTTGGTTGGGATTTCTTAGTGATAGGTATTTTTAGCTTATTAATTTTAGGGCTGGCATTAGCAACACGCTTAAATACAGTACAGGAACAATATGAGAATTATAAATTAGAAGGGAATTTGGCGTAGTCATTTTTAAGTAAGGCTATTTAATCAAAGCTTAACTCGTCTTGTTCAGCGAGTGGCTCAAAGTAGGCGTTAATATCAGTTGCTGCAATTGCGGTTAGTTTTGCAGGTTGCCAATTGGGTTGATTGTCTTTGTCTATAATTAATGCTCGTACGCCTTCATAAAAATCATATTTGTTTAATAGGTGATTTGCGATGCGATAATCCATTATTAAGCAATCAGCTAAGCTTAATTTAGCAGCACGTTTTAATTGCTCTAAGGTGATTTTTAAACTGGTGGGGGATTTGGTTAATAATGATTTTGCGGTTTCTCTACACCAAGGATTTGAATGTTTAGTTAAGGCCGTGATTATTTCTTCAACAGTATTAAAACAAAAGCATTCATTAATTAACTTAATAGGATGGCTTAGCTTAGCTGATGGTGGTGAAGTGGTGATGCTAAGTAATATATCGTGAATAGAGTTAGAATTATTATCAGCTAGGGTTGTGATTAAATTATTTAAGTCAGCAGATTTCATATAATAATTGCTTAAGCCTAAGTAATGCGTATCCGCTGCATTTAACCGTGCGCCAGTAAGGCCTAAATAAATGCCAATTTGGCCAGGGCAGCGTGATAGTAAATAACAACTGCCAATATCAGGAAAAAACCCAATACTGGTTTCAGGCATTGCAAATAGCAGAGATTCAGTGGCTATGCGATATTTGCCATGAAAGGAAATGCCAACGCCGCCGCCCATGGTAATGCCGTTTAATAATGCAATATAAGGTTTTGGGTAATGAGCAATATAGTAATTTAAGCGATATTCATGCCAAAAAAAATCTATCAATGCTTGGTTGTTTTTTTGTTTTTGCTCGTAAATTTCTCTAATATCGCCGCCTGCACAAAAAGACTTTTCACTACTGCTATTAATAATTACCGCGTTAATTGAAGAATTCATTTGCCATTCTTTTAATTGATTGTGTAAAGCAATAATCATTTTTAAATTCGTAGCATTAAGCGTTTTGGGACGATTGAGTGTAATCAAACCAAAATGCTTATGGTTGTGAATAATCGTGTCGAATATAATTTCGGGTATCTGGGTCATTTTAATGGCCTAAATTTTTAGGGGATTACTGGTTAGTGAAAGTAGGTTTTGTTTTTTGTAAGAAAGCATTTACGCCTATTTTTTTATCCGCAGTCGCACAGACTAAAGCGAAATGGGTCGCTTCTAAATGTAAAGCCGCTTCTAATGTTAAATCATAACCCACATCAATAACTTGCATAACGCTACGAATGGCCAGTGGCGCCATTGCTAAGATAGTGTGTAGTATTGCTTGTGCTGTTATATTGGCTAGACCGCTGATGTCAGCGCCTGCACAAAAAGCTTTATTGCCTTCACCTGTTAGTAGTAGGGCTTTAATGGAGGTGTTAGTTTGCGCATGCAAAATAATTTCATGCAATTCACTTAATAATTCGCCACTAAGGGCATTTAATTTATCAGGGCGGTTTAAATGAATTTGTAAAACACCCGTGTCAGTGAGTGTTGTTTTGAGCGTATTGAAAAATTTCATTAATTACTTCCTAGTTACTAGTTAAATTAGATGGTTGCCTGTTCGTCAGTGCTACCCAAGTATATAGTTAATCAAGCTGAAATCTTGTAGGCATATATTAAGATATTAGGCTATAATCAGCTCAATAATGTTAGTTTGAATGGTGTAAAGGATAATGGCAAGAATTAAGACGGAAGCCCATTGGCGGGATTCGGCGCGCAGCCCACGTTTCTTTATTGTAGACGCTAGAGCGGCCTTCCCATTGCTGCTATTTTTACTGCATATCCGTTTGTGGAGCTTTATCTTGGCTGTTTGTACAATGGCTTTTTTTGGCTTGTTAGAGCACTATGGTTTTCGCCTGATTGTATTCTTGCGCTGGTTGCGCAATGTTTTGGCGGGCCCTCATAAGGTTGCGATTCCTTGGTGGAAACAATAGTTTTTTATAAATTAAGATAAAAGAGGTATCAGTGGAGATTACGCGGGTAATGTGTGCTATTTCAAAAGCGCTTAATGCAAATTTCACGTTGAATGATCGCCCTATTAGCTATGAAGAAGTTTTTGCTGACACAGGGTTATTACCCGCAATCGCTAGGCGTGCTGATCAACTATCTTCCCTTTGCTTAGGATACGGTATCGGGGTTTCATTTAATGAAGCCGATAAGGCGTTATTAGGTGTGAAGATTACGTTTGATGAGGTTACGCCAGATGTTTTGCGCTTTATGTGTATGACCGATGTTTTATGTGAATTGATTCAGTCAGGTAAATCAAGTACGCAGACGCCACTTGATGAACTTATGTATGATTAATATCCTTATGAATCGTTATCATTGCTTTCAGTTGTATTCGGTGTGTCTTTTCCCAGCAGGGTATCCATAAATACTTTCAAACTCGACGCTTCATTAGAGACCACATCTTCATTATTTTTTAAGCCATTATCAATATCGCTGGCAGCGAAGCTAGGAGTAAAAATAAAGTTGATGATTATTAGCGAAAGCAACAGAAAGTAATTTTTCATAGGACACCAGAATTTGGCGCCATCGCGTAGGTGATGGTAAGAAAAAACAGAAATGAGGTTTATATGTTATCTAAACATCCATTAATATCAGAGAGTTTACCACGCGCCGCAATAACTAATGCTTATCGTATGGACGAAGAACAGTGCGTTGCTCGTTTGATTGAGCAGGCAAGTTTGCCGACTGAATCTCTGGCGAAAATTAGTGATACCGCACGTCAATTAGTGACTGAAATACGTAAACGCCGCTTAGAACGTGGTGGGTTGGATGCATTTTTATATGAGTATGATTTATCGAGTGCGGAAGGCATTGCATTGATGTGTTTAGCTGAAGCTTTATTACGCATTCCTGATAAAGAGACTATCGATAAACTATTAAGTGATAAATTAACAGATGCTAATTGGGCTAGTCATTTAGGGCAAAGTGAATCTTTATTTGTTAATGCGGCAACGTGGGGTTTGTTATTAACAGGTAAAATTTATCATCAAGATGAGATAAGTGAAAAACCGTTGCGTGGTGCTTTAAGGCGCTTTGTTGGACGCGCGGGCGCACCGGTTATTCGGCAAGCGGCAAAACAAGCGATGAAGTTGCTGGGACAACAATTTGTCATGGGACAAACGATTGAAGAAGCGCTTAAACGGGCACGCATAGGAGAAAAAAAAGGTTATCGCTATTCATACGATATGTTAGGCGAAGCAGCACGCACGGCTAAAGATGCAGAACGTTATTTTCAATCTTATAGCAATGCGATTAGGAAAATCGGTGAGGAAGCAAGAGGGCGCGGTGTTATTGCCAGTCCAGGTATTTCCGTCAAATTATCTGCATTGTATCCGCGTTATGAATATGCACAACGTGATATTGCTGTTCCTGCCGTCACGGCAAAATTATTAGCGCTGGCTGAACAAGCTAAAGGAGTTAATATTGGTCTTACCATCGATGCGGAAGAAGCGGAGCGTTTAGATATTTCATTAGATATTATCGAAGCGGTCTATAGCAGTGATTCATTAAATGGTTGGGAAGGATTTGGTTTGGCGGTACAGTCTTATCAAAAACGCGCGCCTGCGGTATTAGATTGGTTAATTGATTTAGCTAGAAAATATAAGCGAAAAATAATGGTGCGTTTAATTAAAGGCGCTTATTGGGATTCGGAAATTAAAGTTGCGCAAGTAAAAGGATTAGCAGGTTATCCGGTATTTACGCGTAAAGCAGCAACGGATGTTTCATTCATAGCTTGCGCAAAAAAAATGTTAGCTGCGCGTGATGCTTTATATTGTCAATTTGCCACCCATAATGCCTATAGCTTAGCGGCGGTATTAGAAATGTCAGGTGGTCAACATGATTTTGAGTTTCAATGTCTGCATGGCATGGGATATACGTTATATGATCAAGTGGTAGGTTCACAACATTTAGATATACCTTGTCGCGTTTATGCGCCGGTGGGTGGTCATGAAGATTTATTGGCTTATTTAGTACGGCGTTTATTAGAAAATGGCGCTAATACTTCTTTTGTAAATCGTATTATTGATGATGCAATTCCTATCGATGAAATTATTGTAGATCCGGTTGAAAAGCTGCGTAATTTACTGCAAAAAGCGCATCCACAAATTCCATTGCCCATTAATATTTATGGGACTACGCGAAAAAATTCTCTGGGAATTGATTTAACTAATGTCAGTGAATTAATGCCGTTGGATAAAATTTTAGATGAATATTCTCAATCGGCATCTTCTTGGCAAGCAGCACCGCTTATTAATGGTGTTTTTGCAACGGGAACTGCGCAGCCTGTTTATGATCCGAGTAATAAACAACAGCAAATTGGCACAGTAATTAAAGCAACGGCTGAGCAGGTTGAGTGCGCATTAAATAGCGCTGATAAAGCATTTGTTGAGTGGGAGAAACAAAGTGTTGATTATCGCGCAAGCTGTTTAGAAAGGGCGGCTGATTTATTAGAGCAACGCATGCCAAAATTTATTGCGCTGGCAGTACGCGAAGCAGGAAAAACCATTGTTGATGCAGTGGGTGAAGTTCGTGAAGCAGTTGATTTTTGCCGTTATTATGCCGAGCAGGCGCGTAAAGAATTAGCCCATCCTATTAATTTGCCAGGGCCTACCGGTGAATTAAATCAATTGTCATTGCACGGACGTGGAATAATTGCTTGTATTAGCCCTTGGAATTTTCCATTAGCTATTTTTATGGGACAAGTAACCGCTGCATTAGCAGCAGGTAATACGGTTATTGCAAAACCTGCAGAACAAACCCCCATCATTGCCACACTTACTGTGCAATTATTACATGAAGCGGGAATACCCAAAGAAGCCTTACATCTTTTACCAGGTAAAGGTGAAGTGGTGGGCGCAAAATTGGTGGGAGATTTGCGGGTAAAAGGTGTGATGTTTACGGGTTCTACGGAAACCGCCCGTTTAATTAATCAAACCTTAGCTAATCGTTCCGGCCCAATAATTCCTTTCATTGCAGAAACCGGCGGACAAAATACTATTATTGTGGATTCTTCCGCATTACTTGAACAAGTAGTGGCAGATGTTATTGCGTCTGCATTTGGTAGTGCGGGGCAGCGTTGCTCGGCAGCACGTGTATTATTCGTGCAAGCAGAAATTGCGCCTAAGTTAATTGAAATGTTAACAGGTGCAATGGCGGAATTAAAAGTGGGTGATCCTGGTTTGTTAGAAACGGATATTGGCCCGGTGATCGATGTTGATGCAAAAAACATATTAGAAGCACATGCAGCGCGCATGCAAAAAGAAGCGAAATTGTTATATCAAATAAATTTATCGGCACCAACCCAGCAAGGCAATTTCTTCGCGCCTTGTGCATTTGAGATTAATCAGTTAGCGCAATTAGAGCGTGAGGTATTTGGCCCTGTTCTACATGTTATTCGTTTTTCCGCGAACGAGTTAGATAACGTAATTAATACTATTAATAATACAGGATACGGATTAACGCTAGGTATTCAAAGTCGAATTGATGATACGATCGAGTACATCCGCCAACGGGTAAAAGTGGGTAATATTTATGTAAATCGAAATATTATTGGCGCAGTGGTTGGTGTACAACCTTTTGGCGGCGAAGGTTTATCTGGCACTGGCCCCAAAGCCGGCGGCCCCCATTATTTACCGCGTTTGTGTTTAGAGCGAGCGTTGTGCATTAACACTACTGCAGCCGGCGGTAATGCTTCTTTAATGTGTTTGGAAGAATAAACTTCTTTCAAACACAGCGTCCCAAACGCAGCATCTTTAGCTTTGCTGCTGCGTTACTCGTTTATTCTAGATAAACTTTGCTATCGACGAACTGAATTTAAAAATACAGAATCTACTCTCATAAAAATGAGTTGGTGGTAAGCGATCAAAGCCTGGGAAGCGGTTAAAATCATTAAGCAACTCTATGGGATTGAAAAAGAAGCCCGAGAAAAACAATTATCATTGGATGAAATAACACAACTGCGTCAGGAAAAAGCCAAACCCGTGATCGATGGCTTTAAAATCTGGCTCGAAAAAACCTTCTTAGGGGCGCCACCGCAAAGTCCATTAGCAAAAGCCATTCAGTATGCACAAAATCAATGGCACACGTTGCTAACGTATTTAGATAAGGGCGAATTAATGATAGACAATAATGCCGTGGAGAATGCGATTCGGCCCTTTGCTTTAGGTAGAAATTATGCTGAGTTTAATATTATGTCGTGTAAGTTCACATCAGCTAGTTAATTGTTCTATTATTATAAGCAATAAAATCAAATCCTAGCCAAATAACTCAGCATAATAACAGGTAAGATCCTTTGTATTAAGTATTAACTGCAAAGGAGACTACCCATGTTAGAAAATTATATAAAAAAACCGCATGTCATTAAACGCATGCAACACTGCTATTTTAGTTATATATTTGAAGACTACGTCTTACATCTTGATAAACTGGGTTATAAGCCAAAAACTATTAAAACTTATTGCCAAGCAATTTCGACATTTTAAAACACCACAATATACTTTTTTTCCGGTATGGATTAGATTTCATCCGAGAAGCCATTTTACTTATT
>CAIUAS010000184.1 GCA_903897205.1 uncultured Gammaproteobacteria bacterium | reverse complement strand
TAATAACAGGCGCCGTTATCGCATTATGTATTGCCATTCAAAAATACTACGGAAAAATAGCGCGCAAATTAAAAGAGATAGATAATTTACTTGCTACCGCCTCAACCACTCTCACTCAAACTCTGCCGCCCCTGGATTCTACTCAACCAACAGCCGTCATTTTAATTGGTAAAAGCAGGGGCGTTGCTATGCATAGTTTATTGTGGGTTATGCGAATGTTTCCCAATCATTTTAAAAATTTTATTTTTATAAGCGCAGGTATTGTTGACGTAGAAAGTTTCAGCGGTAAAAAAGCTCTTGAAACTATGCAGCGAGATGTGCAGCAAACATTAAATTACTTTGTTAGCTTTTGTCATCAAAGAGGCATTGCTGCTAAGGCATTAGCTACGTATGGAACTGATCCTGTACAGCAATTAACAGAATTAGCCGAAGAAGTGTGCAAAGAATTTAAGAATATAATATTTTTTGCAACGAAATTAGTATTTGTCCATGATAATTGGATTACACGTATTTTGCATAATGAAACGGCCTTCTCCTTGCAAAGACGGTTACATATGCAAGGCACCCAATTAGTGGTATTACCCATACGTATTGAATAAAAGTTATGCCAAAGCAACATTCCATACATACGCTCATACAGCAGCATACTAATACAACGGTACCTAATTTAGCGCAAAAAATAGCAGCATTACGCCAATTAAATGAACTCTGGCGAAAGTATATTGATATAAAATTAGCGCAACATACACAGGTTGCTAATTGGCGCAATAATTGTTTGGTGATCGAGATTGATAGCGCAAGCTGGGCAACACACATACGTTATTTATTGCCCGAATTATTAATAAAATTAAAGACCGAAAAAGAATTGGCTGAGCTGAAATATATTGAATGGTATATTCAACCCATATCCACATCGAATAAAATAAAGTCGCGAGAACCTCAACCTTTATCAGCAGAAAACTGTCTTTTATTAAAGGAAGCGGCGGAACATATTACGCACGAAAAACTTAAAAAGGCTTTAGTTGGTTTGGCCAAACATAGCAAGGATGAATAATAAGCTTATCAGTGAAATATTAGGTTTAGATAGCCACTGATAGCTTCGCTATTCATAAGCAGTGGCTAGTTCTATTCAGATGAGAAAAATTATGCCGCTTCGGGTAAAAATGCTGCACGACGATAAGAAACAGGCGCCTTGGCGGCATCTTCAAAAGTAACATATTCCCATGCTTCACTATCCGCGAGCAAAGTGCGAATTAGCGTGTTATTTAATGCGTGCCCTGATTTATAGCCATTAAATAAGCCAATTAAACTTGAGCCTAGGAGGTATAAATCACCAATAGCATCTAATATTTTGTGCTTAACAAATTCATCTTCATAGCGTAAGCCGTCTTCATTTAAAACGCGAAAATCATCAACAACCACTGCGTTATCTAAACTACCGCCTAAAGCAAGCTTCATATCACGCAACTTTTCGTACTCTGGTAAAAAGCCAAATGTACGGGCACGGCTAACTTCCTTAACATAAGAAGTGCTAGAAAAATCTAGGCTCGCCGTTTGCGTACGTTCTTTAAAAAGGGGGTGATTAAAATCAATGGTGAACGATACTTTAAAACCATCAAAAGGTTCAAAACACGCCCATTTGTCGCCATTCTCAACAATAACCTTACGTTTTATACGGATGAATTTTTTAGGTGCGTCTTGTTCTTCTATGCCTGCCGATTGAATTAAAAAAACAAAAGGCCCTGCACTGCCATCCATGATAGGGACTTCAGAAGCAGTCACATCAATATAAGCATTATCTATACCCAAACCGGCCATTGCTGATAACAAATGCTCAACCGTTGCTATTCGAGCACCATTACTTATTAAGGTTGTCTGCAGAGTGGTATCGCCTACATTTTCTGCATGCGCAGGAATTTCCACGACAGGATTAAGGTCAATTCGGCGAAAAATAATGCCTGTATCAACGGGCGCTGGTCGCAGAGTTAATATAGCGGTTTCTCCACCATGCAAAGTAATGCCTGTTGCTTTAATGACATTCTTCAAAGTGCGTTGGCGTAAAGCTCGTGCATGTTTTAACTTAATAATATTAGTTGCTTGAGTAGCTATTGGTTCATTTGACATAATTAAGAAACCTCTTCTTGGCGACGTAAAAACGCAGGAATATCTAAATAATCCATATCCGTTGCAGAAGATGATTCACTGACAGCTGGTTTTGATACCATACCCTGTCTGCGTAATACCGCCGGTCTTTCTAATTGATGGTAATCCAAAGTACCATCCATTCGAGTATTTTCAACTACTTTGGCAGCGGCAGTGGTTTCTTCAGCGACTCTGCCTAAGCCAGTAACGACTATCGTAACACGCAATTCATTAGACATTTCAGGATCAATGACGGTACCCACTACAACAGTAGCAGTTTCAGAAGTAAACTCTTTAATCACCTCACCCACTTCTTCAAACTCACCAATAGAAAGATCTAAACCCGCTGTAATATTAACAAGCACCCCATGTGCGCCAGCCAGATTGATATCATCTAATAAGGGGCTAGAGATAGCCGCTTGTGCAGCGCAACGTGCGCGATCTTCGCCAGACGCGGTTCCTGTTCCCATCATAGCCATACCCATTTCTGACATAACGGTGCGCACGTCTGCAAAGTCAACGTTAATCAAACCAGGGCGTGTAATAAGTTCTGCTATGCCTTGAACGGCGCCTAATAAAACATTATTAACTGCTTTGAAAGCATCTAATAAACTAAGATTTTTTCCTAATACACTCAATAATTTGTTATTAGGGATTGTAATGAGCGAATCAACTTGTTGGGCGAGGCGTTTCGTCCCTTCATCGGCAATAAGTAAGCGCTTTTTCCCTTCAAAAACAAACGGTTTAGTAACAACAGCCACTGTTAAAATGCCCAGTTGTTTGGCGATTTCAGCAACGACAGGTGCAGCGCCTGTGCCGGTTCCGCCTCCCATGCCTGCCGTAATGAAAACCATATCAGCGCCTTCTAAGGCACTACGAATCTTATCGCGATCAGCTTCTGCTGATTGCCTGCCTACTTCTGGATTAGCGCCTGCACCTAATCCTTTTGTGATTTCTTCACCTAATTGAATGATCGCTTTAGCGCGTGAATTTTTTAATGCTTGTGCGTCTGTATTTGCACAAATAAAATCAACGCCTTCTATATTCTCGGTTAACATGTGTTCAACAGCATTACCACCGCCACCACCAACACCGATGACTTTAATCACCGCACTTTGTGAATGGTTATCGATTAATTCAAACATTATTACCTTCTCCCCACCTCTATTAAGGTGATCTTTATCCGCTGAAATTTTGCAATTTTAAAAATAAATCTTTCTTTTATTAGAAATTGGTTTGGAACCAACTACGCATCTTACCAAACATTCCCTTAATACCATTACCCGCTATTATCGATTCATAACGACGATCGAACTGCTGGTTTCCATACAACAACAAGCCAACCCCCGTTGCATACATTGCGTTATTCACCCTTTCTGGCAAACCATCAACCATTGGCACACCCAATCTTACCGGCATTTTGAAGGTCAATTCCGCCAAATCTAAACATCCTGTTACATTAGCAGCGCCGCCTGTCAGTACTATACCCGCTGCGATTAAATCTTCGAACCCGCTGCGGCGTAATTCCGCTAATACTAACCTAAATAATTCTTCATAGCGCGATTCTACTACCTCAGCCAGCGCTTTTTTAGTAATAGTACGCCGTGGGCGTTCACCTACGCTAGGCACCTCAATCGATTCATCGGTTTCTGCCAGGCTGGTAAGAGCACAAGCGTGGTTTAACTTAATTTCTTCCGCTGATTGCGTTGGCGTGCGCAACGCTACCGCAATATCATTCGTCACTTGATCGCCTGCAATAGGAATGACAGAAGTATGGCGAATAGCACCTTCAGTAAAAATAGCAATATCGGTAGTACCACCACCAATATCTACTAAGCAAACCCCTAATTCTTTCTCGTCATCAGTTAATACGGCATAGCTAGAGGCTAATTGTTCTAAGATAATATCAGTAACTTCTAGACCACAACGTTGCACACATTTAACAATATTCTGAGCAGCACTCACCGCGCCGGTTACCATGTGTACTTTTGCTTCTAACCGTACACCCGACATACCAATCGGTTCACGAATACCGTCTTGATTATCAATAATAAATTCTTGCGGTAAAATATGTAAGATTTTCTGATCGGCGGGGATAGCAACCGCACGAGCGGCATCAATCACTCTATCCACATCCGCTTGACCTACTTCTTGATTTTGAATAGCAACGATGCCATGTGAGTTTAAACTACGAATGTGATTGCCTGCTACGCTTGTATAAACAGAACGAATTTCACAACCCGCCATCAACTCGGCTTCTTCAACGGCGCGCTGAATAGATTCAACCGTGGCCTCAATATTAACCACCACGCCTCGCTTTAACCCTTTGGAAGGGTAAGTGCCGATACCAACAATCTCAATCTCTCCTTGAGCGTTTATCTCACCTACTAAAGCACTCACTTTGGAGGTACCAATATCTAACCCAACGATTAAATTTTTAACCGGTTTTTTTGCCGCCATATTTCTGCCTCTATTTGGAATAGATAGATTTATTTACCTATCACTCCTTACTGAATTATGCATGATTAGCAATTGACTTAATCAACTAATCCCGATTTACTTCTGTTTTAGCCTGATTTTTAAAGCGAACTGCGACGCCGCTGGTATAACGTAAATCAATGCTATTAATAGCCGCTGGATTTGTTCCAGCGATTTGTGGGTAAAGATGGACAAACCGTTGCAAACGCAGCAATGGATCAATTTTACCAAGAATAACCATGATTCCATTATCTAATTGTAAAGACCAAGACTGTCTTGCATCCAATGAAATTGCAGCTATTTTTACGGCAATTGGCGCCAATACAGCGTTCATAGCTTGATAATTTTGCAATATTAATTTCTGCTGGCCTGTTTCAGAACTAACAAATACCGCCAATCCGGCAGGTATTGTAGCTTGCTCAACTTCAAAAGTGTCACCTTGCGCATTAATTAAAACATTAGTCCCCATGCGAGCAACCGGTTTTTGTTCGGTTAAGCTTATTGTCAATTTATTCGGCCACTCTCGTTTTACTGAGGCAGTATAAATCCAAGGCAATTGCTGCAGACTATCTTGCAGCGCGGAAGCATCGATCCATAAAAATCCCTTATCCACATAAGGCAGTATTAATTGCCGCAAGAATTCGTGATCAACATGTGCATAAAGGCCAGTGATTTGTACAGTTCGAATAGGTAAAGTTTGTGGATTTGTTATTTTCTGCCAACCCCAGATAGTTGCACAGAGAATCAAGACACCAAAAGATAATTTTAGCAACCAGCGACCACCGATCTGCTGCCTTTTCAAGCGAGCGGGATGCGAAGTTACACGTCTATATTCTTTTGTCCGATTATGAAGTTGCTGTCCTGCTAAAATTTTCCCTTCTTCACGCATGGGTGTCGACCGTAGGAATAAAAAGTTGGATAATAATCTATCTATCTATTTTTGACCAGCTTTCTATCAAAAAACTTTCTTAGTTTGAACCCATTTCACCCAGAATACGTACCTCACGATGCAATTCAATATGGCACTGTTGTTTAACGGTATCCACGATTAACTGTATAAGCGCTTCGATATCTTTTGCCTTGGCATTACCTTCATTAATAATAAAATTGGCATGCTTTGGTGAAACGACGGCCTGGCCTATCCGTTTTCCTTTCAAGCCACAATTTTCGATTAAGCTGGCTGCATAATTACCGGGCGGGTTACGAAATACGGAACCACAGTTCGGTTCCCCCGTAGGTTGAGTAGCCGTGCGATGAGCCAACAATTTTCGGATACGTTCTAACGATTGCTCTTTATTGCCTTTTGTTAAGCGAAAATGGCCAGCGGAAAACCATTCTCCAGGCTGCCCTATTACGCTACGGTAAGCAACTGCATACTCAGAGGAAGTTCGATAATGGCTGACGCCAAATCGATCGAGTGTTTCTACAGCCATTGTTTGATTCCAAGTTTCCCCGCCATGACAACCCGCATTCATCGCCAGAGCACCGCCAACAGTACCCGGAATCCCGGCTAAAAATTCTAAGCCTTCTAAGCCTTGTCTTGCACAAAAACGCGCAAGCGTAGGACAAGCAACACCTGCTTCTGCACGTACCGTAGTTTCATCTAACACTTCAATTTTTGTTAAACAACCTTGCGTAATGATAACTACCCCTGGAATACCGCCATCTCTAACCAAAGTATTACTGCCAAGCCCCAACCAAGTTAAGGGGATATCCATCGGTAATTCCTGCAGAAAGGCAATAAGCTCAGCTAAATCAGCCGGTTCATAGAGAAACTGAGCTGGCCCGCCGACTCGCCAAGAAGTGTAATTAGCTAAAGAGACATCCATTAGCCATTTACCTTGCAACTTTTTTGTTAGATCGAAACGAAAATTGTACACAGTTTATTTAGCAGTAAAAATAAAATTCTAGCGCAAAGCATAATATGCAATAGGATTTACGACAAGCAGAAATCGCTCTTTAACCTCAGTGCGAGATAAGATGCTTCAATTTTTTAGGTGGCCGCCCCAAATTCTCTGCC
>CAIUAS010000183.1 GCA_903897205.1 uncultured Gammaproteobacteria bacterium | reverse complement strand
TAATTGTTATCGATTTTACCTGCTAAAATAAAATCATTGATTAATATATTAATATTAGGTTGAGAAATGCTTAATGAACAGGTGTTTATTTTTTTATGCTCGCTAAGCGTACTATTAACGCTGAAAGAGCTGCCCGCTTCCATCCATTGAAATTTATTATTACAAACTAGGATATTACCTGTTACATCCGCATTAATTTTATTAATGAAAATCTGCTTAACAGGTATTAAATCAAGCAAAGAAAAAATATTGCTGCTTTGAGAGGTGCTTAAATTAATAATTAAACTATCAATTTTTTTGATGCCTAAATATTGCAAGAAAGGCAATAATATTGTTGCATTTAATGTTGGCTTTACCGCGCTTTCATAAATTAAAACATGCGTTTGCGTGCGAACAACCACTAGCATGCCTGCATTTATGTTAAGTACACTTATTTGTATTTCGCCTAGCTTGGGTTTTGCTGGTTGCCATAAAATGAGCGGCAATGCCCATAATAGCCCTAACCAACGACCAGGTATGCCTTTGGGTGCTAATATCACTATCACTGAAATAAGCGAGCTAACTAATATCCAATTGCTAGCAATATAAGCATGCCACTGTAACCAATTTAATTTAGTTATTGCAGCTAATATAGGCCAAATAAGAGAGAGTAATTTTTCGGCGCCTAGTAAAATTAATTGGCCCAGAGTTGGTGATATTATCCAGCTGATTCCTCCTAGTAAGCTTAGCGGTAATACGAACAAACCTATCCAAGGTATTGCAAGCGCATTGGCAGCGAAATTTGCTAATGAGGTTTGCTGAAAAAATAATAAGCTAATAGGAATTAAGCCAACAGCAATTACCCATTGCGGATAAAGCCAATGCCGCCAAATTCCCTTTTGCTGTAAGCGACCACTAATACCATAAATAATTAACGCGACTGCACTAAATGACATCCAAAAACTGGCAGATAATATCGTTAATGGATCATAAGCAAGCACAGCTATCAGTGCCAGGCTCCATGAATGCCATAAAGGAATTTTTTTACGAAATAAAGTGGCGAGCAGGAATACGATTAGCATGATAATTGCCCGCTGAGTAGGCAGTGAAAATCCAGCTAATGCACTATAGATAATGGCACTTAATAAAGAACCTAATACTGCTGCGATAGGTGTAGGCAAATAAAGTGGTAAGCGTCCTAATCGACGCCAGCAAAAGCTAATTAAAAAATAAATAAATCCACTGACAAATCCAATATGCAAACCGGCGATTGCAAATAAATGATTCGTACCTGTGCCGCGTAAAATATCCCATTGTTCTTCTGTGATATCACCCCGCACGCCGACTGCGAGCGCTTCAATTAATCCCACTAATGGCTTACCATTTAAGCTTATTTGAATGCCGTGAGCGATATGCTCGCGAAGCTTATCGATTAACTTAATATGAAATGTGCTATTTAATAAAATATTGTTTTTGTTTGTTTGCACATATCCTAAGGCTGATATTCTTTCTTCAAACAACCACTGTCGATAATCAAAACCACCCGCATTCGATGTAATAGGCATACTCTTTAAGCGAATGGCTAATTGCCAATTGTCCCCTACCTTTAATGTTTGCGGAGCAAAATACCAGCTTAAACGCAGTTGGATGGGTTTGTTATAAATACGTTCATCAGTCTTTATTTGCTTAATCCTTAGGATGAAAGTCGTTTGGTTATTTTTTTCTGCAGGGATTGAATCTATCGTACCGATTGCGATTAACGCTCTGTTAATAAATTCAGCGGGGATTGTGTTTTGCAAAACCTGCTTGGCAGAGAAAGTTGCCAAAGTTAGCCCACCGAGAAAGGCTATCAATAAAATGAAGTTATAGCGAACGCGATCCTTTGTGAGTAATGAAGCTAATACAGTAATGCTAAGTAATGGCGGGAACCACAGGATGCTGGGCAAATGGTTAAAAGCTAAAAGGCAGGTGTTGCCTAATAAATAAGCCAAAGCAAATAGCAACATTATTCTTCAATGAATATAATTAATGAATTAGAGCATAACTATAATCCGTAAGAATAACAACCAAATTAGTAGTTTTTAAGGTTTCCATTTTCTAAGACATAAATACGGTCCATCTTTTCAGCTAAATGCATATCGTGTGTGACAATAATCAAGCTAGTATTGAGTGATTGATTAAGCTCTAGCATGGTTTCATAAACACGCTCAGCGGTTCGCTTGTCAAGATTGCCGGTTGGCTCATCTGCTAAGACGCAAACGGGGTCAGAAACCAGCGCGCGTACAATAGCCGTACGCTGTCGTTCTCCACCGGATAGTTCAGCTAATTTATGCTTATAACGTTTAGCTAAGCCTACTTTTTCTAATAAAGCAAAAGCTTTGTCTTCTGCTTCTTTCAAGGGCATTTGACGCAATAATAAGGGCATGCATACATTTTCTAAAACAGTAAATTCTGGCAATAGATGGTGAAATTGATAGATAAATCCTAAGGTACGATTACGTAAGCGACTACGTGCGGCATCACTTAATTTTGTCATATCTTGGCCTGCCACATAAACATGGCCAGAATTGGGTTTATCGAGTCCACCTAGGATATGTAATAGCGTACTCTTCCCTGCTCCCGATGAACCTACAATAGCTAAGCGCTCCCCTTTTTTAACTGCCAAATTAACGCGTTGCAATACTTCCACGTATAAATCGCCATCATGAAAAACTTTTGTTAAATCTTGGCATACTAATACTGGTTTATCATCCGTATTATTCATAGCGTAAAGCCTCAGCAGGTTGGGTACGAGCAGCGCGCCATGCGGGATATAAAGTGGCGAGTAAACTCATTAATAAAGCGGTAATGCTGATATTAAATACATCTGACCATAACAATTGCGATGGCAAATAATTTACATAATAAATATTTGAGGACAATAGCTGTACATGGAAAATATTTTGAATTCCATTAACTATTTTTGTTACGTTTAATGCCAATGATACCCCGCCTATTAATCCTAACAAGGTGCCTACAAGTCCTACGATGGAACCTTGCACCATAAATATGGCTAGAATGGTGCGCGGAGTGGCTCCCAGGGTGCGTAATATGGCAATATCAGAACGTTTATCAGTGACTACCATCACCAATGTTGAGACTAAATTAAAAGCCGCAACCGCAACGAGCAACAAAAGAATCAAGAACATCATGGTTTTTTCTAATTGGATGGCATGAAATAAACTGCCATAGTCATAGGTCCAGTTGCTGACTAAATAATTAGTGGGTAGTTTTTGTGAAATTGCTTGAGTTAATTTAGGAGCGAGATATAAATCAGTGAGCTTAAGGCGCAGGCCACTTACGGCGTTACCGAGTTGAAACAATGCCTGAGCATCTTTTATATTGATATAACCTAAATCACTATCGAAGCCAAAACCATTACCCACTTTAAAAATACCAACGACAGTAAAGGGCTTATAGCGAGGCATAACTCCCAATGGGGTTACGGCAACCGAAGGAATCAGCAAGGTAACTTTATCTCCTAGATCTACACCTAAACTTTGTGCCAATTGGGCACCGATAATAATATCGAATTGACCAGGTTGTAGCGCATTGAAATTACCACCCACCATTTTCTGAGCTATGATAGATACTTTTGCCTCTTGGGAAGGATCAACGCCGGTGATAATGCTGGGATGATTTAAACCACGATTAAGTAGCATTCCTTGGCCGCTCACAAAAGGTGCTGTTGCAATAACACCTGGATATTGCTTAACCTCATCTGCCAACCCCTGCCAATTAAGAAGCCGCCCATCTAAGGTATTAATGGTCATATGATTCGCCATGCCAAATATGCGACTGCGAATTTCTTGATCAAAACCATTCATGACTGATAACACCGTTATCAATACAGCTACCCCTAGCGCGATCCCGATCATAGACGTAAGGGAAATAAAAGAAATAAAGTGATTACGCCGCTTCGCTCGCGTATAGCGTAAGCCTATAAATAAAGCAATTGGGTAAAACACGATGATATGATCCGACTAGTAAAAAAGTGGGCTCAGTTTAACGGATCCTTAGAAAAATAAATAGAAATAATTTGGAAATGACTTCTACTTAAACAGGTTGAATACCCCAGAAATATGAAGACATGCTCCATGTATTTAAATTAGCAGGCTGCATTTCAAATATTACCCGCAGTATCGTGCGGGTAATATTTATTTATATTTTAAATTACCTCGCAAAATTCAACCTCGTCCCCTATTATTTATAATAAAGAAGAAGCTATTAGGAGCTCGCATGAACGAACTAGATACGCCGCTATCAACAGAGGCTGAGCGCAACGATCCTTTATTAGATTGCCTGGCCATTCTAATTCATCTGCACCATCTCCACTATTCGCGCAAAGCATTGTGTGCAGGGTTGCCATTGGTCGACTACCATTTAACACCGCAATTATTTTTACGTGCTGCTGAACGTGCTGGTTTTACGGCTAAGATAGTCAAGCGGCCCTTAGAGAAAATTTCAAAACTCGTGTTACCCGCTGTATTAATTTTACAAAATAATCAGGCCTGTATACTGCAAAATTGCCTCGATGAAAATACCGTCACTATTGTCTCACCTGAATTAGGCAATAATCCTTATGAAAAAAATAGTCACGATTTAGCGAGTATTTATTCAGGTTATGCGATTTTCTTACAACCTGTTTATCAAGCGGGCCCTAAAAAATAAGAATCCACTGCCGAGCAAAAATCCTGGTTTTGGGGAACTTTATGGCAGTATAAAACTAATTATTCTAACGTCATGCTGGCGGCGTTATTAATTAATATTTTCACAGTAGTCAGTCCATTGTTTGTGATGAACGTGTATGACCGTGTTGTACCCAATAATGCTGAAGTTACTTTATGGGTGTTAGCAATTGGTGTGTTAATTATTTTTACTTTTGATTTGCTATTACGTTTTTTAAGGGGCTATTTAATTGATGTTTGTGGAAAAAAAGCGGACATTGTCATGGCAAGTAGTCTGTTTCAACATGTGCTTGGCATACAATTGATTAATAAGCCGGCCTCTGTCGGCGCATTCGCTAATAATTTACGTGAGTTTGAAACCGTCCGCGATTTCTTTACCTCTGCAACATTAACTACTTTAATCGATTTACCCTTTTTAATAATATATTTAATTTTCACCTGGTATATCGGGGGTGTTATTGTTTTAGTACCACTGCTTGCTATTCCTATTGTCTTAATAACGGCCTATTTAATCGAAGTTCCGTTGCGCCATAATGTGCAAGCTGCATTACAAGAAGCCGCACAAAAAAATGCGGTGTTAGTGGAAGCAGTTTCCGGTATAGAAACTATTAAAACCCTAGGCGCTGAAAGTATTTTGCAACATAAGTGGGAGCAACGTGTAGGGCGTGCTGCTAAATTAGGGTTGCAATCACGTTTTCTTTCCGCAGCAGTGATTAACATCACTTATTACGTACAACAATTAGTTACCATTGGCACTGTTATTGTGGGGGTATACGCCATCGAACAAGGTAGTTTAACTTTAGGTGGATTAATCGCTTGCAATATTTTGGCAGGCCGTACGTTAGCACCGTTAGGACAATTTGCAAATTTATTAACTCGCTTGCAACAAACCAAAGCTGCGCTAGAGGGATTAAATAAAATTATGGCGCTACCATTGGAGCGTCCTCCGAATAAACATTTTTTACAACGCCCGGCTTTTCAAGGTGAAATTGAATTTAAAAATGTTACCTTTCAATATCCTTATCAACAGACCAAAGCGTTAGATAATGTCTCTTTTAAGATTAATAAAGGCGAAAAAGTTGCTATCGTTGGTCGTATTGGTTCGGGTAAAAGCACTTTGCAAAAATTATTATTAGGTTTGTATCAACCACAACAAGGAGCTATTTATATCGATGGAATTGATTTAACGCAAATTGATCCCATCGACTTGCGAAAAAGCATTGGTTATGCGCCCCAAGACAGCTTATTATTTGCTGGTAATGTGCGCGACAATATTGCAATGGCACAACCCTGGGCTGATGATGCTGCTATTTTACGAGCTGCCAAATTAGCGGGTGTTGATAATTTCGTAAGTCGTCATCCCGCTGGCTATAACTTGCCCGTAGGTGAACGCGGTGAAGGTTTGTCTGGCGGCCAACGCCAGGCCATTGCTATTGCGCGTGCTCTATTAAGCAATCCTAATATTTTACTGCTCGATGAACCCACCAGCGCCACCGATGAACGTTCCGAACAAGAATTAATTCATCAATTAAAAAATTATTTAGGCGACAAAACGGTCATTGTTGTCACTCACAAAGCCTCATTACTTGCTTTGGTAGATCGATTAATTATTTTAGACAATAGCAAAATTGCGCTAGACGGCCCAAAAGAAAAGCTTTTAAAACCGACAGCCGAACCTAAAAAAGCAGAAGGAAATCAATCATGAAATTAGCTGCCAATACGTTGCCTCTATTAAAATTATATTTCCAAAAAACGGTTCTCTATATAAAAGCACTAGTCCAAAAAACCCAGCTGACCATTCAAAAAATAGCAAGCTGGCTTGAGCAAGAAAAACTAAATGCGCAGGATGAACCTTTTGTTGCTGATAGCAAAGTCGCCATGCTAAGTAAAACGACTCCTTTTGCTAATGCTATTTTATATATCACCGCCATTTTTTTAATAATAGCTTTAATATGGTCTTATTTTGCTGTTATTAACCAGCAAACAGTGGCTGATGGTAAAGTCATACCTTCCACGCAGATCAAAATTGTTCAGAGCTTGGATGGCGGAATTTTAGAAGCGCTTTATGTTAAAGAAGGCGACTTCGTTAAAAAAAATCAAATATTAGCGATTTTAGATAATACGCGTTACAAATCAGACTATCAGCAAAGTTATCAGAAATATTTAGCACTATTAGCGATGACAACACGTCTCGCAGCTGAGACAGACAGCAAAGAAAACATTATTTTTCCCGCTGAATTACAAAGCCATGCTGATTTAATGCAGCGTGAAAACCAAGAGTTTATTGCGCGAAAACAAGCATTGGTCGCTGAGCTTACTAATCTGCAACATAATTATGAATTGGCCAATGAACAGTTAGCTATTCAAGCGCCAATGGTTGAAAAAGGTATTGTACCAAAAATTGATTATTTGCGGACCCAGCGCGATGCCAATGAAGTAAAAAGCCGACTGCTAGATAAACAGGATAAATTTCATGAAGATGCCTGGAATGAATTAAATCAACGCAAAACAGAATTAGCGGTTGTGAAGGAATCATTAGCTTCGTTAAGTGACAAAATGAATCACACGATCCTGCACTCACCGGTTGAAGGCATCGTTAAAAAAATCCACATTATGACTATTAGTGGTGTTGTCTCACCTGGCATGGCCATCATGGATATTGTGCCAATGGATGATACGCTGCTTGTGCAGGCCAAAGTCCGGCCTGCTGACATTGCTTTTATTCATCCTGGCGAAAATGCAACCGTGAAAATAACCGCTTATGATTATTCAATTTATGGCAACTTAAAAGGAAAGGTTGAGTATATCAGTGCAGACACGATAGACGATGAAAATAAAAATAACAAACGATCAGGCGCCGATCAAAATACGCCGGCTTACTATTTAGTAAATATTCGCACCACTCAAAATTATTTGGGTAGTAATAAATATAAATTACCTATTATTCCTGGGATGATAGCAACTGTTCATATTCAAACAGGTGAAAAAACAGTATTGCAATATTTTCTTAAACCGCTAATTAAGGCAAAAGAAGAAGCTCTGCGCGAGAAGTAATCGCGCAGATTTTTGGTAACACGTAATTATGGAAGGCGTTGGGTTGAAAAATAAATTGGCAAATCATTACGTCTCTTCTTGTTCTAGTGATTGCTGAATAAGAGGCAAACATTTAAGAAAAGCATCAACTACAATAGGATCAAATTGTTTTGCAGAACGCTCTTGAATATATATTACTGTTTCTTCGAGAGACCACGCTTTTTTATAAGTTCGTTTGCTTGTTAGCGCATCAAAGGCATCTGCTAAAGCAACAATACGAGCTTCTAAAGGAATTTTATCGCCTGTTAAACCACAGGGGTAACCGGTACCGTCAAATTTTTCATGATGTGAGTAAGCGACATTATAAGCCATTTCGAGCAGCTTATTATTAGGGTTTGCCAAAATTTTTGCGCCATAGAGAGTATGCTCTTTCATCGATTCAAATTCTTCTTCGGTTAGTTTGTCATCTTTTAGTAAAATTTTATCGGGAATTGCAATTTTTCCTATATCATGCAACGGGCTGATTTCTTTTATCATTTCCACTTCTTTGGAGGTCATTCCTAATGCTTCGGCAATATAAGCTGAATATTTACTCATGCGACGCAAATGGCCTTCCAGGTCTTCTTTATCACGAAATTGAGCCGCTTTTGCTAGTCTTAAAATCATTTCATAATGACTTTTGTGTAAAGTTTCATAAAGCTGCGCATTTTCAATGGCAGCAGAAGCTAGCAACCCTATTAACTGTAGCAACCCTTCATCTTCGCGATCAAAGCGTCCGCCTATTTTATTTAAAACCTGGAAAATACCAAGCACATTTCCTTGGCGATCTTTTAAAGGCATAGCTAACACAGTTTTAGTAAAATAATTATTATTTTTATCGCTGTCAGGATTAAAGCGAAAATCTTGATAAGCATCCTCGATATTAATGAGTTGGCCAGTTTGCAATACATAGCCGACAATTCCTTTGTCAGCGGGAAATCGCAATTCTCTACCATACAAACCTTGAGCTACAATCGACCATAACTCATGAGTATCTTTATCATAAATAAAAACACTACTGCGATCGGCATTTATTATCCGTGATATCTCTGTTGCCAATAAAGTCAACAAAGGTTTTAGGCGGGTTTCTCGGCTAATTTCATAACTAAACCTGACTAAAGTAGATAATTTATCGGCTGATTTAGTTAAAGCCATTACAGATGAATCAGACATACCAACCCCCTTTATTGAACTTACCACTAGAGAACCTCTCTATTTAACAATAGTAGTTTTTAGGCGAGAGTCAAACGCGTACTAAAATATTAACGCACATCCTCTAGCCGTTCTAATAACACGAGCCAATCCTGTTCGGTTACTTGTAACTGTAATGCTATTTTTTCTCGAGTAGCTAAATGTTTTTTTAATTTAGCTTGCTGGTTTTCTTCATAAATTGCCGGTTCCGATAAAATTACTTCGAGAGATTTAAGTTCGGCTTGCAATTGATGCAATTTATTTTCTAGGGTCTGCAAGCGGGTTTCTAGTTGGCGTTGCTTTTTGCGTTTATCATATTCTGATAGGTTATTATTAGCACCTGATATTGCAGAAATAGTTTGATTGTTTTTTTTACG
>CAIUAS010000182.1 GCA_903897205.1 uncultured Gammaproteobacteria bacterium | reverse complement strand
TTAGCTCCCGCTTTACCATAAGAACGAAGATTATGCTCTGCATTACTTACTTCACCTATGCTTGCACGACAATCTACAGGAACTTTACGCATTTCACTAGATCGTAAACGTATCGTTGCATAAGCACCTTCACGAGCAATAAGCTGCGCAGAAGATCCCGCACTGCGAGCGAGCTGCGCACCTTTACCAGGCTTTAGCTCTAGTGCATGAATAATAGTACCCACCGGAATGTTACGCAACGGTAAGCAATTACCTGGTTTGATTGGTGCCTCAGCGCCAGATAGAACTTCCATTCCCGCTTCTAATCCTTGAGGAGCAATAATATACCGACGCTCTCCATCAGAGTATAAGATCAAAGCAATATAAGCTGTACGACCTGGATCATATTCAATGCGCTCTACGCGCCCAACAATCCGATCTTTGCTTCTTTTAAAGTCAATCATACGCTGGTGTTGTTTATGTCCACCACCTTGATGACGCGTTGTAATCCGACCTTGATTATTACGGCCACCTTTTTTGCTTTTAGGTTCTAATAAAGCGGAAAAAGGCTTTCCTTTGTGCAACTTAGCTCTTGAAGTTTTTATTAAAAATCGCCTTCCAGGAGAAGTCGGCTTAGTCTTAATTACTGTACTCATTGTTTGACAAACCTTTCTTTACTTTGTACCAACAAAATTAATATCTTGGCCTTCTTTTAGCGCTACATAAGCTTTTTTCCAGCCCTTACGTTGTCCAATCGTTTGTTTAAAACGACGCACCCTACTTTTCACATTACAAACACGCACACTTTCAACTTTTACTTCAAAGAGTAATTCAACTGCTTGTTTTATCTCAATCTTAGTTGCATCAGGTACCACATGAAAAACAAATTGATTATATTTTTCTGCAATAATTGTCGTCTTTTCAGACGTATGAGGTCTTTGCAATATTTGCATTAAGCGTGCTTGCTTTATATTTAAATTAGTTTGTTGTGCATTCATGCTAATATCTCTTCAAATTGTTTAAGCGCTGTTACTGTCATCAATACTTTTGCAAACCCAATTAAACTAACAGGATCAGCAGCAGGCACATCTACAATACCAACCTTATACAGATTTCTTGCTGCTAAATATAGATTTTCATCAATATTATCAGTAACAACTAAAACATCATCTAAATCTAACTCTTTTAATTTAGCTGACAAATAGCTAGTCTTAGGTTTTTCAACAATAAACGAATCAACCAATATCAAACGTTTTTGACGAATAAGCTCAGATAAAATAGAACATATAGCAGCCTTATACATTTTTTTATTCACTTTTTGTGAATAATCTTGGGGCTGCGCAGCAAAAGTTACACCACCCTTTCGCCAAATTGGACTACGGGTGGTCCCTGCACGGGCACGCCCTGTGCCTTTTTGTTTCCAAGGTTTTTTACCACCACCACTGACAGCAGCTCGATTTTTTTGAGCATGATTACCGCTTCTTGCTTGCGCCATATAAGCCGTAACGATTTGATGTACCAATGGTTCATTAAATGCATTAGCAAACACTGCATCAGATACCTCAACTGTTGACGCCTTGTCGCTCGATGCTACTAGATTTAATTGCATAGATTTCTCCTCACCTATTTAGCATCTTGCTTTTTTGATTTATTACGTACAGCTGGCAGTATAATCACATCACCGCCAGGAGCACCAGGTACAACACCCTTAATCAGTAATATATTTTTATCAAGGTCAATTTTAACAACTAATTGGGACTGTATAGTGCAACGCTTGTTACCCATTTGACCAGACATTTTTTTACCTTTAAACACGCGACCTGGCGATTGTCTTTGTCCGATAGATCCAGGTACACGATGAGACAACGAATTACCGTGAGTTGCATCTTGCGTTGCAAAATGATGACGTTTTACTGTACCTGCAAAGCCTTTACCTTTACTTGTACTAGTTACATCGACCATTTGCCCTGCTTGGAAAAAATCAACTTTAAATTCCGCCCCTACGCTAACCTGTCCATCACATTGCTCATCTAACAAAAACTCCCACAAGCCACGCCCGGGTTCAGTACTTGCTTTTGCGTAATGCCCAGCCAACGGTTTCGTTAAACGGGTCACACGACACGAACCTGTCGTTACTTGCAGTGCGTCATATCCATCTCTCTCAACTGTTTTTACCTGAACCACCCGATTTGGCAATGCTTCAATAACAGTTACTGGAATCGCACTACCATCTTCTGTATAAATCTGGGTCATTCCACACTTACGACCAACCAAGCCAATAGCCATGGTATATTACCTCATATTCCAAACCAAATAATTATTAATCAACGCTTATTTGTATATCTACGCCCGCTGGCAGATCTAATTTCATTAATGCATCTACAGTTTTATCTGTTGGAGCAACAATATCAATCAAACGTTTATGAGTCCGTATTTCATATTGATCACGCGCATCTTTATCAGCATGCGGAGAAATCAATATTGTGAATCGCTCAATACGCGTAGGTAACGGTATAGGGCCACGAATTTGCGCGCCTGTACGTTTAGCTGTTTCAACTATTTCTCGTGTAGATCTATCAATTAAACGATGATCAAACGCCTTTAAACGAATTCGTATTTTTTGGTTTTTGCTTTGCACCGACATACATCTCACTCAAGATTATAAGAGCGAACGGCCGTACGCTCTCAACTTCTATTGATTTCCAAAACAACCGGCCGGTTGTTTCAAATATTTAGGCAAGGACCTTACTAACAACCCCTGCACCCACCGTTCGGCCGCCTTCTCTGATCGCAAAGCGTAACCCTTCTTCCATCGCAATCGGTGATATCAATTGCGCCGTCACTTTAACAT
>CAIUAS010000181.1 GCA_903897205.1 uncultured Gammaproteobacteria bacterium | reverse complement strand
CAGGCGGATTCTATTTGTGCGCCTTGTCCTAATAAACGCGGTGTTTTGTGTACTAGTCAGGCTAAAATTACTGCTTTGGATAAGGCCCATGCACAGATCTTACAATTGAAAGCAGGGGATGTTTTAAGCTGGGGAGAGGCTAAGGCGCGGATTGCTAACGCGATGAGCCTGGAAAAATTTAATAAGGCCTGTGCTGTTTGTGGCTGGAAAGAATTGGGCGTGTGTGAACAGGCGTTGAAAAAATTACTTTGTGTTCCAGTGTAATTTTAAGCGAAGTGTTTCAAAGTAATTATAATCCGTAGGATGAATTAATCGGAGTGTTTCCCGCTTTTTGCTAATATGAATGGTGGCGCCTTGGGGGACTTCTATCAAATCTTGGCCATCGCAGCTGAGCCGTGGTGGTTTTTCATTCGTATCGGCGATGGTTATTTTGGTAGCACTATTCGCATCGATTACGATTGGGCGGGCGCTTAAGGTATGTGGAAACATCGGCACTAAAACTACCGCATTTAAACTAGGGTGTAAAATAGGGCCGCCGCCGGATAAGGCGTAGGCGGTAGAGCCGGTGGGCGTGGCGACTATCAGGCCGTCAGCGCGGTGGTTGCAAACAAATTGATTGTTGATACTGATAGAAAATTCAATCATGTGGGCTACTGCGCCCGGTAGTAACACCACGTCATTTAAAGCGATATCAGGCGCAAAGATTTGGTCTTGATGCTCGATATGAACATTTAAAACGAAACGTTGTTCTTCAATATAAAGGCCATCTAAAACGTCTGCCACTTTGGTATTAATGTCATTAGGATTGATATCGGTTAAAAAACCTAATCTACCACGGTTAATACCTAATACGGGTGTTTGATAATCGATGCCAGCACGTGCGGCGTTTAACAAACTGCCATCGCCCCCGACGACGATAATTAAATCACAGTGTTTGCCGAGTTGGTCGCGTGGATAAGTGGGTAACTGATCGGCACTAAAAAAAGCAGCTGTTTCTTCTTCTACTATGATGGTTAGTTGCCGTGTTTGTAATAATCCTTTCAGGCTTTGCAAGGTATCGGTAATGTCTTCTTTGCGCTGTCTGCCGATTAATCCAACAGTATTAAATGACTTAGACATATTTTTGCATTTCCCATGGTTCCAGAATTTTATCATACCTGATTATAGCCTAAGTCGACGTCAGGTTACCTTTCGCATTTAAAATAAACGCCCTCTCTTTTAAAATGGGTAGATTATAGCTAAATTAGTTTTAGCAATCTCTTGATAGGAGTGCTAATATTTGTTTTGACTAAATTTTACGCTATGTATTACTATTACGCTTATGTCTCAATCATTTAACAATCCTATAACAGAACGTGCTCAACTTTTATTAAAAGTATTAGTTGAAAAGTATATCCGTGAAGGACAGCCGGTAGGTTCAAAAACGTTAGCTGAGGAATCAACCTTGGGCTTAAGTTCTGCGACTATTCGTAATGTATTAGCTGATTTAGAAGAGCATGGTTATCTACGTTCACCGCATACTTCCGCAGGCCGAATACCTACCGTAAAAGGCTATCGTTTTTTTGTGGATAGTTTGCTACCGATGCAGCCACCGGATAAATTCGCCTATAAACAATTCCAAGAACATTTGTCGCCTGATCAAAATGTGATGGAATTAATAGCCAGTGCTTCCACCTTATTGTCAGATATTACGCGGATGGCCGGTTTGGTTATGTTGCCAAAACGAGAGCGGGTTTTATTGCGACATGTTGAATTTTTGCCACTGAGTGATAATCGTATTTTAGTTATTTTAGTGTTAAATGAACATGAAGTCCAAAATCGTATTATCTATACAGACCGAGTTTATAGCGCTGCTGAATTACAAGAATCGGCCAATTATTTAGTGGCAACTTATGCCGGACTGGATATTAATCAGATTCGTCAACAGCTTGTCGGTGCGGTGCAGGCAGATAGAGAGCATTTAGGCCGGTTAATGCAGGCGGCGGTTGAATTTGCTAATAAAGCCTTGGATGCTTCCACAAAAAGCGGGCAAGACTATATTATTGCAGGGCAGAGCCATTTGCTTGAATTAGCGGATGAAGCGGGGGTGGGGTGTTTGCGTCAATTGTTCGATGCCTTTACGCAAAAACAAGATATTTTGCATCTGCTTGATCAATGTTTACATACAGAAGGGTTACAGATTTTTATTGGACAAGAAGCGGGCTACGCTGCTTTTGACGAATGTAGTTTAATTACGGCGCCTTATTTTTTCGAAGGAAAGCCGATTGGTGTACTGGGAGTTATTGGTCCAACGCGCATGTCTTATGAACGCATTATCCCTGTGGTTGATATTACCGCAAAATTATTAAGCGCGGCCTTGAATCAGGCTTATACGTCCCCAGATCAATCACTAAGTGAATCAGGTAAATAAGAGGAACAGGAAATGACGAAAAATAGTAATAAAGTGGTGGATAAAGATCTGGAAGATTTTGACGATGACGTGGTAAGGGATGTTGGCTCAGCTTCTGCCGAGGATGGGCATGAGGCACAGCTTACGTATCCTTCGCATGAAGAATTGATTGGGCAGGTTAATGGCTTGGAAGATAAGTTAGTGCGTACGCAAGCAGAGCTTGAAAATGTCCGCAGACGTGGTGAAACGGAAATTGCTAAAACCCATAAATATGCGATTGAACGCTTTGCTCGTGAGTTATTGGCGGTGGTAGATAACCTTGAGCGCGCGCTTGAGCAAAAAGCAGAGGCAGAAAATGCATTGCGTACGGGGGTGGAGTTAACATTGAAGATCTTGCAAAATACGTTGGAAAAATTTTCAATTAAACCGGTTGACCCCATCGGCGAAGCTTTTGATCCTAGCCAGCAAGAAGCGATGTCCATGCAAGAAACGGCAGAAAAAGCCCCTGGCACTGTCATCACCGTATTGCAAAAGGGCTATATGCTGCAAGATCGTTTATTAAGGCCTGCTTTAGTCATTGTAGCTAAGGCGCCACAAAAGTAAGGGGTGGGGGCTTGAAATTAAACAAGTTGGCCCAATTTAACAGTTAACATTTTAAGTTTTTTGGAGAATATTTTTTATGGCAACAGCAACTAGTAAAATTATCGGTATTGATTTAGGAACCACTAATTCTTGTGTGGCCGTGATGGAAGGCGGTAAACCTCGGGTTATTGAAAATGCAGAAGGCGATCGCACAACACCTTCTATTGTGGCTTATGCAGAAGATGGACAAATATTAGTGGGCAAGGCAGCAAAACGCCAAGCAATTACCAATCCAAAGCGCACACTACACGCAATTAAGCGCTTGATAGGCCGTAAATTTAAAGACGATGTTGTGCAGCGTGACATTAAGATGGTGCCTTATGAGATTATTGGAGCAGATAATGGCGATGCATGGGTTAAAATAGGCGATAAGAAATTATCAGCCCAAGAAGTTTCTGCACAAATTTTAATGAAAATGAAAAAAACGGCGGAAGACTATCTTGGACATGCGGTTACAGAAGCGGTCATTACCGTGCCTGCGTATTTTAACGATTCACAACGTCAAGCAACGAAAGATGCGGGTCGTATTGCAGGGCTAGATGTTAAACGTATTATTAACGAACCTACTGCTGCTGCGCTTGCATACGGAATGGATAAAAAACGTGGCGATTCTGTTATTGCTGTGTATGACTTAGGTGGTGGTACCTTTGATATTTCTATTATTGAAATCGCTGAAGTTGATGGCGAGCATCAATTCGAAGTATTAGCTACGAATGGCGATACTTTCTTAGGTGGTGAAGATTTTGATTTGCGCGTTATTGATTATTTGGCAGATGAATTCAAGAAAGAACAAGGCGTTGATTTACATAACGACCCATTGGCTTTGCAACGCTTAAAAGAAGCCGCAGAAAAAGCTAAAATCGAATTATCATCCGCGCAGCAAACTGAAATTAATCTACCTTATATTACAGCAGATGCCAGCGGACCTAAGCACCTTAATATGAAATTAACGCGTGCTAAGCTGGAATCCTTAGTCGAAGATTTATTAGTTCGTACCATTGAACCTTGCAAAGTTGCATTGAAAGATGCTGGATTAGATATCAGTAAAATTAACGAAGTTATTTTGGTGGGTGGTCAAACCCGCATGCCAAAAGTACAAGAAATAGTTAAAGATTTCTTTGGCAAAGAAGCACGCCGTGATGTTAATCCTGATGAAGCAGTTGCCATTGGTGCTGCTATTCAAGGTGGTGTATTAGGCGGTGAAGTTAAAGATATTCTTTTACTCGATGTGACACCACTTTCTTTGGGTATTGAAACCATGGGTGGCGTGATGACTAAACTCATTGAGAAAAATACTACTATTCCAACTAAAGCAAGTCAGGTTTTTTCAACGGCAGAAGATAATCAAACAGCGGTAACCGTGCACGTATTACAAGGCGAACGTGAGATGGCTAGTGCCAATAAATCTTTGGGTCGTTTTGATTTAAGTGATATTCCACCTGCATCACGTGGCGTTCCACAAATTGAAGTAACATTTGATATTGATGCCAATGGTATTTTAAATGTATCTGCAAAGAACGTAGCGACAGGTAAGGCACAATCAATTATTATTAAAGCCTCTACCGGTTTATCGGATGAAGAAATTCAACGCATGGTTAAAGACGCTGAGGCTCATAAGGAAGATGACAAGAAGTTCCATGAGGTAGTGCAAGCACGTAATCAAGCGGACGGTCTTATCCATTCTACGGTAAAAGCAATGGCGGATGCCGGCGATAAGATTACTGCTGATGAAAAGTCTCAGCTTGAATCAGCTATCAGTGCTTTAAAAGACGCAATGAAAGGCAATGATAAAGAGAAGATCGAAGCTTGTACAAAAACTTTGACGGACGCTTCTGGAAAAATGTCTGAGCGTTTATATGCTAAACAGGGCCAGCCAGGCGAAGAAGCTGGACAGCAAACAGCAGAAGCTCAACAACAAGCAGATGCAAGCAATAAAAAAGAGCATGCTGATGTAGTGGATGCTGAGTTTGAAGAAGTAAAAGATAAAAAATAACCATCTAAGTTAATTTTTTATTTTATTGCGGCCTGCTTCTTGCAGGCCATTATTTTTTTATCAGTTTTTTTCTTGAAAATTACCAATGGCTAAACGTGACTATTATGAAATCCTTGGCGTATCGCGTAACGCAAGTCAAGACGAATTAAAAAAGGCCTACCGCAAGTTGGCTATGAAATATCATCCTGACCGTAATCAGGATGATAAAAAAGCAGAAGAACATTTTAAAGAAGCAAAAGAAGCCTATGAATTGTTAGCAGATTCGAGCAAGCGAGCGACTTATGATCAATTTGGTCATGCGGGCGTCGAAGGCGCCGGTGGATTTGGTGGCGGTGCAGGTGGATTTAATTTTAATGATGTTTTTAGTGATATAGGCGATTTATTTGGCGATATGTTTGGTGGACGTCGTGGCAGCGGTGGCCGTTCACATGCACAACGAGGAGCGGATTTACGCTATAATCTTGAATTAAGCTTAGGGCGGGCGATTCATGGTACCTCAGTGGAAATTCGTATTCCAACCCTGGCAGATTGTGAAGAGTGTAATGGTTCGGGTGCTCGTAAAGGATCTAGCCCGATAACTTGTACCACTTGTAATGGTATGGGCCAAGTTCGCATGCAGCAGGGGTTTTTTACCATTCAGCAGGCATGTCCAACTTGCCATGGTGAAGGCAAAGTTATTAGCAATCCCTGCAAGAAATGCCATGGGCATGGTCGTGTTCAGCATACGAAAACACTTTCTGTTAAAATACCGGCAGGTGTAGATGAAGGTGATCGTATCCGGTTGGTGGGTGAAGGTGAAGCAGGTACGCAGGGTGGTGGGGCTGGCGATTTATATGTGCAAGTTAGCATTAAAGAGCACTCTATTTTTAAGCGCGAGGGAAATCACTTACATTGCCAGGTTCCTATTGGTTTTGTAACAGCAGCATTGGGTGGTGAAGTTGAAGTGCCAACTTTAGATGGCCAGGTGAATTTGCATGTTCCTGCTGAGACCCAAAGCGGTAAAGTATTGCGTTTACGTGGTAAAGGCGTTAAAAGCCTACGCAATGGATTAACAGGAGACTTATTTTGCCAGGTAATGGTGGAAACCCCTATTAATCTAACTACTAAACAGAAAGAAATGTTGCGTGAGTTTGATGTGACTTTAAAGACTAAACCAGAGCATACTCCGCAGTCGCGCTCTTGGTTTGCTAATGTGAAAAAGTTTTTTGAGTCGAGTAAATAATCTAAACATTACTGCTTAAAGAGAGTAATTTAATATGAATAAAATTCCAATGACAGTTAATGGCGCAAAATTGCTAGCAAGCGAATTGCACGAATTAAAAACTGTATTACGTCCACAAATTATTGAAGCAATCGCTGAAGCGCGTGCGCATGGCGATTTAAAAGAAAACGCTGAATATCATGCAGCAAAAGAGCGGCAAAGCTTTACGGAAGGACGTATTTTAGAGATTGAAGGAAAATTAGGTAACTCACATATTATCGATATTACAAAGATGCCTTATAACGGCAGAGTTATTTTTGGTGCGACAGTTCATTTGATCAATACAGAAAATGACGAAGAAGTCACCTATCAAATTGTGGGTGAAGATGAGGCTGATATTAAAGTACGTAAAATTTCAGTAGCTTCACCGATTGCTCGAGCATTAATTGGAAAAGAAGAAGGCGATGCTATTAATGTGCAAACGCCTAATGGAATTATTGAGTATGAACTTATTAAAGTAGAGTATATTTAATTATAAAAATAAGCTTTAGCTACAGAAATATTTCTATTAATATTTGATATTAGTTCTTATTATCTCGGGGAGAATTACGATTTTCCCCGAGATAAACGTTTTATGCTACAGCAATATTTTTGCGATAAATAACGCCAATATTTCCTATGATTTGTACTAGTTCTGCTCGTCTTTCTTGACAAACGTTATGAATGATTTCACGTTTGCTTTCACGGTCTTTGGCAGCAACTTTGATTTTAATAAGTTCATGATCGTTTAATGCGTGTTCAATTTCATTTTGCACCGCTTCAGTTAAGCCATTGTTGCCAATCAGCACAATGGGTTTTAATTTGTGGGCTTGGGCTTTTAATTGTTGCTTGTATTTAGTGGGTAATGTCATAGTGTAGTTTATTTGGATTAATATTCAGAGAACGCAGTTTAGCGTAAAATGGCCTTTAAATAAATATTGTGTGGTTTTATATGGCTCGAACAAAAAGCAGTCAACGTTGGCTGAAAGAACATTTTTCTGACCCTTATGTCAAACGCGCTCAGCAAGAAGGGTATCGTTCACGCGCGGTTTATAAGTTATTGGCTTTACAGGAGCGTGATAAACTTTTTAAGCCAGGCTTAAAAGTCGTTGATTTAGGTGCTGCGCCAGGAGGATGGTCGCAAGTGGCTACGCGTTTGATTGGAAATACAGGCAAGATCTATGCGTTAGATATCTTACCGATGGAAGAAATACCAGGGGTAGAATTTATGCAAGGGGATTTTACTGAAGAAGTGGTTTTACAAGCTTTTTTACAAAAAATAGCCGGACAAAAAGTTGATTTAGTATTATCTGATATGGCGCCTAATTTAAGTGGAAATGCAGCGATTGATCAGCCGCGCGTGATATATCTAGCGGAAATTGCGCTAGAGTTTGCCCAGCAAGTATTACGGCCAGACGGTAGTTTTTTAATTAAATTATTTCAAGGAGTAGGATCTGAGCACTATCTTCAGCAACTGCGTAAGCTATTTAAACAGGTATTTATTCGCAAGCCAGAAGCGTCGAGAGCACGTTCAGCAGAGGTTTATCTATTAGCAAAAGGACATAAGAAATTGTAAGTATTCTTTGGTAGACTTGAAATTTGCAGGACAGACACCATTTTACAGTATATAATCTTTAACTTTGAGGATGTATTCGCCAAGCACGAGGTGGTACTTTGAACGACATGCTAAAAAACTTATTCCTTTGGCTTATTATCGCCGTTATTTTAATTTCTGTTTTTAATAATCTTGAACCACGTACAGGTGGTGATGAACGCTTAACCTATTCTGAATTTTTAAAACAAGTACAGCAAGGTAACGTTAATAATGTGACGATTCAAGATCAAGTGATTACGGGTAGCTTACAAAACGAAAAATCATTTGTTAGTTATATGCCGTTAAGCGATCCTTATTTGTTGCCAGAACTTGTTAAGAAAAACGTCAATGTGAAAGGCGAGCCGCCTCAGCAAGAAAGTTTCTTAATGCATATTTTCATTAATTGGTTCCCCATGTTATTGCTAATTGCTGTTTGGGTATTTTTTATGCGCCAAATGCAAGGTGGTGGTGGACGCGGAGCCTTATCATTTGGACGTAGCCGCGCGCGATTGCTGGGTGAAGATCAGGTCAAAGTAACCTTTGCCGATGTAGCGGGTGTTGAAGAAGCAAAAGAAGAAGTGAAAGAGTTGGTCGACTTCTTAAAGGACCCGGGTAAGTTCCAAAAGTTAGGCGGTAAAATTCCACGGGGTGTTTTATTAGTAGGCCCACCAGGTACGGGTAAGACTTTATTAGCTCGAGCAGTTGCTGGTGAAGCGAAAGTTCCTTTTTTCACTATTTCGGGCTCCGATTTCGTGGAAATGTTTGTGGGTGTAGGTGCTTCACGTGTGCGAGATATGTTTGAGCAAGCGAAAAAAAGTGCACCTTGTATTATTTTTATTGATGAGATTGATGCAGTTGGTCGACATCGTGGTGCTGGTTTAGGTGGTGGTCATGATGAACGTGAGCAAACCTTAAATCAATTGTTGGTAGAAATGGACGGGTTTGAGGGTAATGAAGGTGTCATTATCATAGCGGCAACTAACCGTCCTGATGTCCTAGATCCTGCACTATTGCGTCCGGGCCGTTTTGATAGGCAAGTGGTTGTTGGATTGCCAGATATTCGCGGGCGTGAACAAATTTTACGTGTGCATCTACGCAAGGTTCCAATCGCAGACAATGTTAATCCTGGCGTTATTGCCCGTGGCACCCCTGGTTTTTCAGGCGCAGATTTAGCCAATCTGGTTAATGAAGCCGCATTATTTGCAGCACGAGCCAATAAAGCTTTAGTAGATATGCAAGATTTAGAACATGCTAAAGATAAGGTAATGATGGGCTCTGAGCGTCGCTCAATGGTAATGAGTGAAAAAGAGAAACGCTTAACCGCTTATCATGAAGCTGGCCATGCTATTGTGGGTCGAATGGTGGAAGAACACGATCCTGTTTATAAAGTTACTATTATTCCACGTGGCCGCGCTTTGGGCGTTACTATGTTTTTGCCTGAAGAAGATCGTTACAGCTACACGAAGCAGCGTTTAGAAAGCCAAATTGCGAGTTTATTTGGTGGTCGCATTGCTGAAAGTATTATCTTTGGACCAGAACAAGTTACGACCGGTGCTTCTAATGATATTCAGCGTGCTACGGAGATCGCACGTAGTATGGTCACTAAATGGGGTTTATCAGAGCGCTTAGGGCCATTGATGTATGGCCAAGAAGAGCGCGGTGAAGTGTTCCTTGGTCATTCTATTGGTAAAGGATCAGAGCTATCTGATGATACAGCGCATTTAATTGATGAAGAAATACGTTCGTTTATTGATAGAAATTATACCCATGCAGAGAAAATTTTGCGTGATAATTTGGATAGGCTACATGCGATGGCTGAAGCCTTGATGAAATATGAAACCATCGATAAAGAGCAAATCGATGATATTATGTCAGGGAAGGCGCCGCGCGAGCCGAAGGATTGGACAACTAGTGCTAGTAATGTGCCTCCTCCCACCGATAGCGGCGGTTCAGTAGTAACTAATAATTCCGATGCAGTATCACACAGTGATGGTAACGGTGTTAAAGGAGCAGCTGATACAACGGGCACAGTTTGAGCTACAAGTATTAGTTAAAAAAGCGCACTTGGTGCGCTTTTTTATTGCAAATAAGTTTATGAGGTTTGGTATGCAATTTAATACATTAGATGGTAAATATGTGCAACTGGAGCCTTTGCATGAAGCGCATCGTGAAGGATTGGAATTAATTAATCAAGATGAAACGATTTGGACTTATTTTACTTATTCGGCAACGGGCTTGCATTTTCAGGAATGGTTTGAAAATACGCTAAAAGAAATGGAGCATGGAAAACAATTTATTTATATTGTACGTTGTAAACGAGAACAAAAAATAATTGGATGTACACGCTATTACGATATCATGCCACAACATAAACGTTTAATAATCGGTCATACTTGGTATGCAAAATCAGCAAGGGGTACTGCAGTTAATCCGGAATGTAAATTCTTATTGTTAAAACAAGCATTTGAATTGCTTGATTTTAATCGTGTCGAATTAGCAACCGATTCGCGCAATACGCATTCACGCGCTGCCATTAAAAAATTAGGCGCAGTAGAAGAAGGCTTATTGCGTCAGCATATAATTTTAGATAATGGATATATTCGCGACACTGTGTTATTCAGCATTATTAAGCCTGAATGGCCTGATGTAAAAGAAAAGTTGCAGGCGAGATTATAATCAAAAAATGCTATTCAATACTCCCCAAATAATGGGAATAATTAATGCAACACCGGAATCGCGTTATGGTGGTGGGTATACGCGTCTTTGTGAACAGATTTTATCTCGGGTTGAACAAATGGTGAGTGAAGGGGCTGCCATCATAGATGTTGGTGGTGAATCGACACGACCAGGTGCCATGTCGGTTGCTTTGCAAGAAGAACTTGATAGAGTTGTTCCTATTTTAGAAAGTATAAAAAACCGTTTTCCTGTTTTCTTATCGGTAGATACATTGAAGCCTGAGGTAATGCGTGCGGCGTTAGCAGTAGGAGTAAACATCATTAATGATGTCAATGCTT
>CAIUAS010000180.1 GCA_903897205.1 uncultured Gammaproteobacteria bacterium | reverse complement strand
CCTGGATGTAGTTTACAAAAATCCCCCGCACTCCATTAGTGTTATTCATAACCAACTCCTTATTCTCTGGCCTGTTAAAACCCAAATTAACATTACCCGAAACAAACTGCCTCATCATAAACCGCCTTCCCAATTTTACCGGTGCTGAGTAAAAATTCTCGCTTACTTTAAATAGAATCTGCTCGTAAACATTCTTCTTCATAAACCCACCATAGGATACCCTGGTATCAAAATACCCCAGCCCTTTTAAATAATGGCCATAATCAATCTGTGCACCTGAGTAGAAGCGCTTATTCAATTGCTCGTCATAATCATATCCAAAAATGAGTGAGGGGTTAAACCCTTTACCAAAATATTCGGCCTGGTCAAGATAGTATACCGAATGATCGATATAATAATCCCAATTCGCCAGCCCAACACTTCCCAATACGTAAGTACGGTTTAAAAAAATCAGTGAGCCATCTGGGCTTACCTGGTAAGGCCGGGTGTTATATTGGTATCTATTCATTCGGCCCGATACAATCAAGCGCATCAAATCCAATTGCGGCCCAAGGGCAGGCAGCTTAAACGAACGGGCCAGCCATGCGTCCTGCCAGTTGAAGGTAACATTGGTTGGTATGGCCTGCCCCAGAGTATTGGGAAGAGCGGCACTCTGATGTTCAAAGGCCCCTTGCAGGTGCCCAGCCCACCCGGTTGAAGCCGCGATCGAAATTCATTGAGTATAGGGCCGATCTGCTTTTGCGTAAGATTTTCACGTTCGATAACCTCAAAGCCCAGGCGTTTGAGTTCCGACTCTATCGCACGCGCGTCGTTGACAGCATTGTTCAACGGTTTCTTGAGATAGCTATTATTGCCTATAACTAGCGCAACTTTCTTGTCGAGATTAGCGGGAGTTTCTGCTGACGGCGTGCGCGCCGGAGCCTCATCAGCGGCATTCGCGTTAGTCAAGACCAGCAGCATGATTGTCAGCAGGTATTTCATTCACTTAATCCTTAATCAATAAATGCGGATTTCAACGCGTCTGTTGAGGGCATGCTGCTCTTCTGTCGTTGCGCCACGCATGACCGGTTCGCTTTTGCCTTTGCCTTCCACCTGAAACAAGGCGTGTGGGAAGTCCCGCGCCAGCATTTTTTTGACGGCTTCAGCGCGGCGTATGGAAAGATCGTTGTTGTAATTTTCCTGCCCGCGTTCGTCAGCATGTCCGATGAGAGTGACCGTGATCTTCTTGGTTTCAGGCGTATCTTCCTCGGCAATCAAGTCGCGGCTTAGTGAGCCCATGTCATTTTTCATCGAGTTGCTGAGTTGATGCAATGAAGCCATTCCCTGCGAAGTGATTTCAGCCTTGTCGTAGTCAAAATGGATGCGCATGTCAGCCGAACCACTAGAAGTTGCAACCACCAGATTACGCGCAGTAGCATCTCCCATCCCTCTGTTCAGGCTGAATTTACCCATGCAATTGGATGCGGCGATCAGTCGCCCAAGCTCGACACTGCATGAAAGTTGCTTTGTAGGCATGGCAGGCAATCTGGCGGACACCTCGGCATAAGCGGTTTGGAAATCACTTTTCAGATTTTCGTTATCCTGAGCCAGAGCTAGTCCTTTTTGATAATGACAGGCCGCCAGTTCATACTGCTTTCGCATTTCATAAATCCCGCCCACCCACAGGTATGTCTCTGCTTCACAGGGGGCGGCTTTAAGGGCACCCTCAAACAAGGTTTGTGCAGGATCATATTGCTTCAGGGTATGACACTGTTCTCCGGCCTGTTTGAAGGCGGCATATCGGCATTCTGCAGGCGTTGCTGACATTTTGCCAGCCAGTTGTGCAACTGGGGATTGCGCGAGTTCAGCAGCGAGCGTCGTACAGTCGGCGGCATGAGCAGAACTTGAAAACGCGAGCAACAGCAATGCTGCGGCAGTAAATGTTTGTTTCGATTTCATTGTGATTTCTCCACGTTAATTATTTCTTAACCGGACTTTAAAACTAAAAACAGTAATATTGTTTATTTAAAATTCAATTTAATTGTATGAAATTTTGTAATATTTGAATATTAATGATTATATATTTTGACGCACTTTAAAAGTGGTGCTGTAGTGCCATAGAATTTCATCAAAAATCGAAATGGCTATTGCTTTCGTTGTAAAATTGGGTTTATGTTAATACGCAAAACCAAAACTAACAACACTCATGGAAAAAATTGAGAAAGACATTAAGCATACAACATCGCAATACAACCAGCATGCGCCGTAGCGATGGGCGCACTATTCATATTCGTAAAAGTACCAATGCCGAACCTGATTTGATGGAATTCTACAAAGCACTTAACCTAAATTCAAACCCAGGAGGGACTATAAAATTGACCAGATAATAGAAAAATATCAAGAAAAAAGAGAAATTTCTTTATTACAAAACTAGTACGCTGCAGTATTATGATTATATTGATTAAAATTTGGT
>CAIUAS010000179.1 GCA_903897205.1 uncultured Gammaproteobacteria bacterium | reverse complement strand
GCGATCACGATTTATCCTTAATCGTTAGACTTTTTATGCTTTTTGATTTTTTGTGCAACTCCCAAACTTTTAAAATATATACAAACATACAATATGTTATATATTATTTGTTGTATTTATTAAAGGTGACAATAGGCACACATTCATATAAACTCCGCACATGAAACCATTTCGCTGGAATCCTGTTAAAAACGAGACACTGAAAATTGAACGCAAAATTTCGTTCGAGATAATAGCACTTGCTATTGAGGCCGATGGCTTGCTTGATGAGTTGCGCCACCCGAACACGGGAAAATATCCAAATCAGTCCGTTCTTGTCGTGGCATTTGATGATTATGTTTACTTGGTGCCTTACGTTGAAGAGTCAGATCACTATTTCTTGAAGACAGTAATTCCAAGCAGAAAGGCTACCAGAGACTACTTGATAAGGAACAAATTCGATGAAAAAACTTGATGCATTTGAAAAAGACATTTTGGACTCATATGAAAAAGGTGAGCTAAAATCCATCTCCCCATCAAAGGAAAATTTGGCAAAATTCAAGGCCGCCGCTACAGCTACCTTTCTCAAGGAAAAGCGGGTTAACATTCGCCTGTCCACACCAGACCTGATGGACATTCAAGCACGAGCTCTCGAAGAGGGTATGCCCTACCAAACATTAATCGCCAGCGTACTTCACAAATTTGTTTCCGGGCGTCTTATAGAGCTACCGTCCAGTCTAACCCGCCGCTCAACCGGACGCGCCAAATAGGTATGCACGTTCACCATAAAGTGAAGTCGCGCCGGTTAGCTCTACGTTAGGTAACTTCTCATGCATCTTACATCCGTAATGAAACCTATCTTCGCTCAACTGTGGTGGCTATTACCACTGCTTATTGCAGCGGGCATCACTAAAACTTCTTGGTTCAAAGGGTTCTTTGGTGAGCTGCTTGTCCGGCTATCGGCAAGGTTCTTGCTCGACCCAAAAGAGTACCGAGCGATACACAACGTAACGCTTAAAACACGGACGGAACGACGCAAATAGATCATGTATTCATATCACGGTTTGGCGTATTCGTTGTTGAAACAAAAAACTATAGTGGCTGGATATTCGGAGAAGAAAATCAAGCGCTGTGGACACAGAAGCTATTCAAAACAACTAACAAGTTTCAAAATCCACTTCCCCAGAACTTCAAGCACATCAAGGCGCTTGAATCCTTGACTAGTCTTCCTTTAGAAATATTTCACTCTGTCATAGTCTTCGTAGGTGACAGCAAATTCAAAACAAAAATGCCTGAGAATGTAACCTACGCTAGCGGATACATTTCCTACATCAAGTCAAAGACCAGCCAGACTTTATCTGTCTCCGAAGTTGATGCCGTCTGCTCGGCGATCAGCACCGGTCGCCTTGTTCCGTCGCTCGCGACAAATCGTGAGCATGTGAAAAACGTTCAAAATCGTTTGGCTCCCGATGCTCCAAGATCCTGCCCAAAGTGCGGTGCTGAGATGGTTCAGCGTACAGTAAAGAGTGGCGATAAAGCGGGTAGCAAATTTTGGGGGTGCTCTGCGTTCCCGAAGTGTCGCACTATCCAAAATGTTACCTAACCCGCCGCTGAACCGGAGCGCGAAACAGCGTGACTTGCCTACGGGTAAAGTTCATCAGCGCGCCCGGTTAGCTCCACGTTAGGCCATGCAGCAAATTAGTTTTGTTAATCATTTAAGGGAACGTTATGAACCAAAAACATTTTACTGATGAATTCGCTGATGCAGTTACAAACGATGCTACTTTATCTGAAATCGCCAAAGCGCAAGTAATACGCAATCTCGCAAAACTCAAAGAGACAAAAGTAAATATTTTGATTACAGGTCTGACAGGTTGCGGTAAGTCATCGACTATTAACGCACTTTTTAACAATGAAAAAGCCAAAGTAGGTCAAGGGGTTGATCCTGAGACAATGGATATTACCAAATACGAATACGACAACATTGTACTATTCGATTCCCCTGGCTTAGGCGATGGCAAAGATGCTGATCGTAGGCATTCTGAAAATATTATCAGCAAACTTTATGAAAAAGATAACCATGGCGACATGCTGATTGATTTGGTTCTAGTTATTATTGACGGGGGTAGCCGCGATTTTGGCACCACGGTTGAGCTGATTAACAGCGTTATTATTCCTAATCTTGGCGAAGATAATAAACGTTTGTTGGTCGCTATCAACCAAGCTGATATGGCGATG
>CAIUAS010000178.1 GCA_903897205.1 uncultured Gammaproteobacteria bacterium | reverse complement strand
CGAACTGGTTTAGTTTTTTCGAGTATTGATCCGTCTTCGCTTGCGTGGCATTGCCATAGGAGCTGTCGGGATCATTGCTGGCCGTGTTATCGGCATTGCTCGCGGCGCGACTTTGATTGGCGACTTGCGTGACGTAATTGGTTTGGGCGGGGGCGCGGCCATAGGCGGCATAGAAGTTCGCATAGTATTGCGCATTCACATTTTCTGCCACGCGTTCGCCAAGGCTGCTGCCGATGCTACCGCCTATCGCTTCTGCTTCTAATATTTCAATATCAAATTCTTGATGGTGACAAAACATAACGACAATCTGGCACACTTCCTCAAGAAAAGATAATAATTTCTAAAGGATATAACTCTATTCCCTTAACTATTTTTATTAAGAATTTTTCAAATTCTTTTTTATATGCTTCATTGTTTTTTATAAAATAAAGAACTGCCAGTAATTCTTTTTCAATTTCATTAACACCATATGTTACCACTTCTTTTTCTTTCACTGCTTCACATAGTGAGATAAATTTCTCTATATTATTTTTCATGGTAATGGCCTCCATGCTCCACCACGAGCCAAGCCTGGATCATCAAGCCACTGCTTCTCGATATACCTCACTCTTGTGTCAAACCCTAATTGTTTAAAAGCATTTTCCGCAGCTACTTGTGCGCTGGGCCCACTTGGTTAGCTGTATCGCTAGTCCAGGATGATGAGTTTGAAGCAACTGCTGAAACAGCGCTATTGCCAAACCCATCACTCGCCTCGGCAAATTCTATTTTCTGCAAAGCACCTTCAAACTGCTGATCGCTATACTGCGCCTGGTTCGGCGTTGGTTTGCCGCCGCCGAACACTCCGAACTGGTTTAGTTTTTTCGAGTATTGATCCGTCTTCGCTTACGTGGCGTTGCCATAGGAGCCGTCGGGATCGTTACTAGCTGCATTAAAATTATTGCTCGCAGCACGACTTTGACTAGCAATTTGCGTAGCGTAATTCGTTTGCGCTGAAATGGTTTAGCACACAGTTCACTGAGCACCGTAATTTGTTGTTGAATTAAATTACATTCGAAATAATCAAGATGGGCGTTGCTTGCTAATGGTTTGATGCTTGCCATGCGAAGCGCGACTGCTTCATTGACAACACCACCTATCGCCGCTTCCAACTTCAGTTACACTTCTCCATTAAAACATGCCGCAACAAAAACTATGAAAAAAGAAATGGCGCTAACATATAGATTTATTTCTACCATAAATGAAAATATCAGCTCGGCTTTTGAAACCATATCTATCGTATAACCTGCCTGCTTTAACGCGAATAAATTATAACCAAAGGGGACAGATTTCTCTCCCCTTTTTTTATAAGCAAAATACCTATCAATAATGTACTTTGATATTTCAATTTGCCTGTCCAGACAATTTCCAAACGGAGCAAATTTTAATAAAGGGCTATAACCTAACTTCCTCCCTAGCTTTTTTTCTATCCTTGGTACAATATAAAACTTGCATATCAAGGGCGATATTATTATCAAATAGATGGCGCTTAGAATTAAAACTGGGATAAAAAAAATACCTAACAATACAACAAAGTCGCTTACTGTTAAATGATTTAAAATATGTAATATTTTACCAATCAATATATTCAACTGTTCCTCAACCATTGTCCAATTTTCTCCACATAATGCTCGGTCTCTTCCGGTGCATCGTATATAAATCCTCCGACTGCCTTACCAGCAAAAACCCCCAGAGTAGTTAATGCGACCACTCCTACTACTATTCCAACCTCAGGCGCTGCCATTGCCGCTAATGCAAGCTCAGAGGCGTATTCACCAAAAACTAGCCTTTCGCCCCAATTTGATGCTAAAGCTCCTCCTGTTACTCCACCTAAAATCACAGAAGCATTCCTATAAGTTGGATTCTCATTAAATTCTTCATAGCCGCTATACATTTCCATCCCCATGGAAAGCGGCCCACCCAGTTTGCCAAGTGCATCAGAAAATAAACCGGTATTATTCCAATTTCTTGCATAGGTTGAAAACTGTGTGATTTCACTTGTTAACACCAATTTTTCCGCCTGCAACGTCGAACCCCTCTCTGGCACAACATTTAATTTTGAATACATATCGAGGTTTGCCAATTGATTATATTCCGATACAATTTTAGCATAATAACTATTTGCCAAATTAAAATAAGATGGCGCATATTTTTCAGAATAAGTAAAAAAGGCATCCATCGCTGTTGAACTCACTGTCTCTATAATACCAGACAAAGATAAAATGGAACTTTCATTATTCACTTTTGTTTGTAATAATCCATCCCCAAACTCACCACTCACTTCCGAAAACTCTGCATTCTGCAATGCATTTTCAAACTGCTGATCGCTGTATTGGGTTTGGTTTGAGGTTTGTTTGCCGCCGCCAAACACCCCAAACTGGTTTAGTTTCTTCGAGTATTGATCCGTCTTCGCTTGCGTGGCGTTGCCATAGGAGCTGTCGGGATCATTGCTGGCCGTGTTATTGGCATTGCTTGCGGCGCGACTTTGATTGGCGACTTGCGTGACGTAATTGGTTTGGGCAGGGGCGCGGCCATAGGCGGCATAGAAGTTCGAACGGTATTGCGCATTCACCTTTTCTGCCACGCGTTCGCCAAGGCTGCTGCCGAAGCTGTCCCCGATCGCTTCCGATTCCAGCATTTCCAGATTAAATTCCTG
>CAIUAS010000177.1 GCA_903897205.1 uncultured Gammaproteobacteria bacterium | reverse complement strand
CCGGTTACAAATACCAACCCTTTGCGTAATTGCGTCGTTAATTCAACAATGTCCGGCTCCACCTTTAATGCTTGCACGGTAGGCGGTTCGGATTTAATCGCACGAAAAACTAATTTAACATCACGCTGCCCGTATTTACGGCGGCTGCCTGCATTAACGCGCCAACGTAAATAATGCCCATTAAATGAATATTGACAGGTGTAAGAAAAATCCAGTTCTTCGCCTGAATTTACTTTACTCAGGGCGGAAGGATTTTCGTCGTAACTCGCGATTAATAAATTAGCGATCTCATTATTATTGAGCGTACGCTGCGAATAATTTTTTATCAGGCCATGCTGGCGAACTTTAATGGGATCATTTCCTCCCATATGCACATCAGAGGCTTCCATTTCAAAAGCTTGCATCAAAATTTCATCTAAATCCGCGCGTGTCTGTAAAAACGGTACCAGCATTTTCATAATGGCTTACCATCCAAGGCAAAACTGCGTGAATAATAAATCGGTTTCCAATGATTGGGTTCAGCGACAAAATAACTTTTTTGCGTAATGACTTGTTGTTCAATGCCCACCGCCATTTTCTGCCCGTCAGGCGCATTTTCAACCGCTTGGTGTACCGTCACTAGCGCTGGCGCTGCCACTTGTCCACGCATGGCTAATACGGTATACAAGAACATCCCTTGATAAGCATTATCAAGGGCGGCCAATCGCACTGAAAATTCTTGATTGGCTTGCTCAACGCCCTTTTGCCAACCTTGTGCAAGGGTTTCTTTCCACAAGGTTTTTTCGCTTTCATCTTTAGGCAATAAAACATCACGCGGAAATCCCGGTTTCATTAAGGTGTCCGGTAGTAAAAAAGATTCCCACGTTAACGGGCGTTGCTTAAAAGCAGCTGGCACTAAAACGCGATACACATTATTAATCAACTCGCGCATCTGTCCGCTATTTGAAATATGGGTGACATTATTGCTGACATCCAAGATGGGCGGTTGCAATAATCCATTATCTAAATACATCAGTTGAAAATTAAAAATATGCGCAAGCATACTGGCCCGCTCAAATAGGCCATGCTCTAGTTGCTGCCAACGTGCATAACGCCCCATTTGTGAGCCATAAACTAAAGCGGCCCGATCGATTGCTTCATCCCGCATTTCATTGGCCGCATCGACTTTTTTCATTTTTGAATTGATGACGTTTTCTTGCACTTGATTCAGCGTTTGATCCAATGTAACGGGATCGATGTCGGCATAACTCGTCAAGGAAATAAAACTTGCCGTGATGCCTATTAATATTTTCCAGCGCGCTTTCATTGTGAGGCTCCCTGAACAGGATTATAAATAATTAAAATTGAACGTGTTCTGGGATGCAGCACAATGCCTGTATTGTTGGGTAATTGTGCAACGACATCATCGAGTGTTTGTTTGAGCGTTTTGTTCTGCGCCGTAATGGTGACTAATGGAACATTGGCTGGCCTATTGCCCTCTGTAAAAAATTGGTAACGCGCTTTTTCGGCCAGCAGTAACACCACTTTATCGAAAGGCCCTTGGAAGTTAAGGCTGGTGCGCTGTCCCCAACCTTGCGGTATGGCGGTTGCCGCCAGTTCAGCACCGCGCGCCCCTTGGAGTGAAATCGTCGATTTGGCTTGCGCATTTTGTATTTCTGCCATCACTTGCGCACTGCGTTCCGCTTTTAATGCAATGTGATTAAGCGTCACTAATGATTCATCATTCGGTACTTTGACATAAGTTACTTTGGGTTGTTGGTACGTGGCACAGCCCGCAAGTCCTACTAAAGAAGACAGGACAATCAATAATTTTATTTTAGTTCGCATAATTAACCTCGTGGTTTTTTGATTGGCATAATTTTGTGACGATCAATTCAATAACATCTTCCATTGCCAGTCCTTTTTCCGAGACCGCTTCATCGACTTCTTTTTTGCAACTGCCCGCAGGGTAGGCTTTAGCCAATAATTGAATCGCTTGCAGATAAGACATGTGTTGCGTTAACCGACGGCGTAATAAGGCATCTTCTGCGGTTGACGCTAACGCCCATAATTCAGTGGGCCCCATGGTATTCACTAAGACTTGCACAAAACTGCCTGTTTTGGTTTGGCATTTGAGCATGAACGATGCGCCCTCACGGCTAGCACCATGGACTTGATATTTTAAAGCGTGGCGTGCGGAATCATTGAGATCGAAAGTTTTACAAACCCTGTCTAATGCCTTCCCTTCGCTTCCCCTGAAAATAAAAATACTCGTTGCTAATTCGACCATGGCTTCATCAAAGTCCGTATCAATCTGCGAAATCAACACAATATCAATTTTAAATTTACGGGCTTCTCGCATGTCTTGAATCACTTGCTGACGAATACCGGCTAATTGTGCCGTGCGGTGAAATTCGTCATAACACACGCGCTTTATTTCACTGAGTTCGCGGTTTAATCGCGCTTCATGATAAGGGCGCGTTGGGCCATGATGATCTTTTAAATCATCTTCACTAAAATAATAATCGCCCACCAAAGCTTGTCGTCCTAGCATGTACATTAAACCCGCACGCTTTAATGAGAATTTATCATTCGCCCCCACCACGTCGGCTAAATCCAAAGCAACCACACGCGCCTGCTGGGTATTAAATTGGGTTGGATACGCTAAAATCGGATATTGTGAAATAGCACTTCGAATCATCTTGTTTAAATGAGCAAACAGCGCTTCATCTTGCAAAGTAGCATTGTGCGTATCTTTTAATTGCTGATTAATATGTAAAATCGCTGTTAAATCACCCAATAAAGGGACGGCGTTACGTTGCGCCAGCGCCGCTTCGTTCCAATACTCGTGTGCAGCCAATGTATCGACAATTTTCCACCAGGTTAATTTATAGCGCGCTGAAGCGTTGTCGGGTATCTCAAACCATTGTGGATGACGCGCCATGATTTCATCCACCAACGGTTCTAAATGCGCCACATAAGTTTTTGGATTTTTTTCATCGCTGAAATGACGGTAAACAGCATGAATTAAATCCGGGACTAATTCACCTAATCCTGGTTTAATGGTTTCTTGCCCTTTTTCAGTAAATAAAATTAATAAAAAGTTAGCTAAATATTCCATTTTCGCCGTATTCGGATAACGAAAACCTAAAGGGGCATCGAAAGGATTAATGGCCGAATATTTATCATTTTTTAAAGTCCGGTGAATCGCTTCATGCTGGCGGTTAGCAGGCAACATACTTTTTAGCAATTCAATAAAACCGTGGCTCGATGGCCCAATATCCAAAATACTGATTTTTGGCAACCGGGATAGTCCTGGGGACAAACAAAGATTTAAGTTCTGTGCATTTAAGGCAACAGATTTACCACCACCCGGTGTCGCATAAATCAAGGATACCCATGTGTGCTGCAAACTACTGCACGATTGGTAAGGAAAGGGTTTGCCATCGAGTGTACGCCATAAATTGCTGGCCCCTTCGTGCCATGGGCTCATAGGGCGTGTAATAGGACAAAAAATAGTACTCTCACGTACTGGGGTGATGACCGTATAGCCCGTGCTTTTGCTATCAAGGCCCGGTAAAGAAGCCACCACCGTATCCCACGGATCACCGTGTTCAAAGCGCGTATCTAAATTTCCCCACGCTTGAAAAATACGTGCGCATAAATGAATATTTGCTAACGCTTTTTCACGTGAATGGCTTCGCACTGTTAAATTCATCCGAAGGCCACATAATTTTTCACCTTCTTTATGAATGGTCAATAAATTTTGCGTGGCATCAATAATGGATTCATTTTGTGAAGCATTGGTAATTTTAAATATTTTTGCCCACGCATGACGGCTTTTTAATTTACTAATGAAATGGCTATCGCCCCCAATAAGAGAGAGACTAAAACGCCAATCAATGTGTTTAGGTAAAGCGGCAAATAAGCGATCAAAACGCTCAGGGACTTGCGGCGGTAATTCTAACGTACAACTTGCCAAAAAATCTTCGCACACTTGTACAACATTGCCGAGCTGCACAACCTGCTGCTTAAAAATTTGCTCGGCAATGAGTGGATAAAATTCATGATCGCGCTGACCAGGTGCACGAGGTTTTGCTAATTGCGGCAGCGGATCACCGGGCAATACCGGACGCCATTCATTGCTCGTTTGATCCGGCAAAATCATTTGACGCAGTGTTTTCACCGCAGTATGCGTATTAAATAATTTGATTTGCAGGCCAATTTCTTTACTGGTTAGTTTTTCAAGCACCGTATTCATGGCCGCTTGATGAATGGTATTTAAGCGTTCGCAACTGACAAAAGGCGATTGCGCAAAATACCCAAATTTAAGCGGGATGCCCGCTTCTTTTAATTCCTTTAAACGAACAGATTTTTCTTTAATGTTTTTTTGCTCATTTTTTTCAATGTTATCCAAGGCTTGGATATGGGTTTTAAACGCTAAAATGCAATTTTCATTAACGATATAACGCCCCAGCGTTTCAACTCGCTCATTGAGTAAATAATCAATAATCTGCGTTTGTAATGCTTGCCGCTCAGCCGACTGTTTAAGGGGCTCTATCATCTGCACAAGATAATCGTGTGTTTGACTAGCAAGCCGACTAAAGACCCATTGAAAAGAATGACGTGGCTTTTCAAGTAAATTATTTAGCAATAATTCCAACCGTTGTGAGGCTTCAATAAATTCTGCTTCACCCATTAAGGTTGAACACCCTAAAATTTCAATAAAAGAAATTAACTCGCCCTTCTTCGTTACAAAGGTATGTTGGTTCAACGGCGTATCCAGATCGCAATAGTCAAACGTGGTGCCTTTCATACTGGAAATGATACGCCAAGCAAAATTATCAACGGCATTAATTAAAGGATTGATGAAACTCATACTGCTGTTTTTTCCGTGGTTAATTCAGAGGGTGCTACTAAAGGAGCTTGAAACAGTTGCATTTCTTTTCCTTGTATTTCAGCAACTTTAATCGATTCGCCATATCGCTCTACCAGTCGATACTGTAAACAACCCTCGATATAAACTTTATTGCCTTTTTTTAAATAATTAACCGCAAATTCCGCTAACCGACTTACTAAAACTACACGATGCCAATCCGTGCGTTTTTGTAATTTTTTGGTTTTGCGGCAACGCCAGGTCTCGCTCGTGGCTAGACTCATTGTGGTGACCGCCGTGCCATCCGCTTGATAACGTAATTCTGGATCTTCGCCTAAATAACCGATTAACATTATTTTATTAATACATTTGGCCATGCTATTTTTCTCCTCTTTTTTTTAATAAAATTAAGGTGACAATAAAGAACTGGCGGCAGCGCCCATAAAGTAAGGTAAGAAATAAGTAATGGCACCAATAAAAGTCAATAAAATGGCTTTACCATAAGATTGTTGGCTTTTTTCGTTTGCAATACGACGCCATAACAATAACCCACCGAAAAACATGCCTATGCCAGCCGCTTGGGTAATAGTCCATAATGCTATCTTTACAGAGGTGGCCTCACCTTGGGCTTTAATTGCCATCGTACCAATGTCATTATCACCAATCGTCGGATCTTCAGCCCATGCTAAACAGTTCATCAATAAACTGCTGATGGCAAGGCACGCCTTCAACCCATTCGTTTGAATAAAATGCCTACTTTTTTGAAAAAATAATTTCATGCTTAATTGCTCCTTTATCATGACTAAAAATTAAATTGAGTTATAAATTACATTGACCGTTTGATGCCCATAAAAAAGCATGACACCGGCGATAAACATCATGAAACAAGCCCCGTTGCCGTAACGGTTTTGCTTACCATAATGATACGCATATAAAAAGCGCAGGCTTTTAAAACAGGCCCACATGCCAAAACACTGTAATAACGTGAAAACAAGAATGCCTTCCGAACTCGTATCAAATGCATGGCCCCAGCCCGTTGCAAAAAGATCACCCGCGAGTGCCCATTTACTCCAGGATAACAACCACAGCAATACAACTAATTTTCGCCACATGATTTTCATCCTTACTGAATTAAAGCGCCTTGTGCATTCACGTCATGCACGTGCCAACCATCAAATTGCTGGCCTGCCATGACACTTAAAACGGAGTCGTTATATTCCACATCTGCTGCCCATTGATTAGTATTTTGATCTAAATGAACACCTAATAAACGATAGGGTTTACGTGCCCCTTCTTGTTTTTTTCGCGCATTTTTCTCATCATTCACTTGGCTGGTTAATACCAATAAGCGCTCATTCGTTTCAGCGAAACTTTGCTGGAGATTTTTCACTGCATCTTGTAAATTTTTTAAATCACTTGCAGCGATCGAAACGGAATTTGTTTTATTATTAAGTGTGTTGACGGAAACATTTTTATTATCCATAGGACGGCCCTCATCATCTGGCATGGCATTATTCCAAGCGACTGTATTCACAGCATCCGTCATGGTGGTTTTATGATGATGAAAATGTAATCCTACTAAGAGCAAAATAATCAAAGCAGCTATTACACCTAATCCGGTATTACTTAATGCGATTGCTTTAGCGTTTTCCCATTTAAAATCTTTCTGCTTGAAGGCTAATATAAAGCCCTCTATTTTCTGTTTTATTTTTTCTTTTAATACATGTAATTTTTCATAAGACATACAGGTTCTCCCGCTTAAATCGATTTAAGTAATAACAAACCTACACCCGCACCGGGGGCTATTTTGACTTCAGGTAATTTCAGCACACCCTGCGGCGTTGTCGCGCCTTTTAAACTATCGGCGGCGGTACCTGCCATTAAAAGCCCAAATTGCGCATTGCTCAGTTGGGGGCCTGATACAGTGGAAGTATTACCATTCACCACAACCGTTTGGTTCGTTTTTAATAAATTGATGGCCCCTTGTAAAAATCCCACCGCACCCGGTATCGCATAACGACGCATAAAATGGTGATCAATTTCACCCGTCACACCCGCTATTTGTGTCTGTGGATCAACCGCCACGGCACTAATTGGAAAAGCGGTTTTGCCATCGGACAAGGTATTGAAACTTAAAATAAGGTGTATGCCATCCGGTGCAATCTGAAATTTGCCTAATGCGTAACTGCCTGTGTAAGGGCCTTCCTGAATTTGTATGCGCACCGGCCCTGGCACGTAACTATCAGCGCCCCCTGCCATCGTGGCATACCAAAGTGTGCCCGGTAACGCCTTTACAGGATGATCGGTAGAGGTTGATGTTTTTTGATCACTGTGTTGATCAGAGGGGCTGTTAAATTCAACGCTAACAAACTTTGTTTTTTGTTTGTTCCAGTTATCCAGCACATTTTTAAATCCTTGCTTTTCTTGATTT
>CAIUAS010000176.1 GCA_903897205.1 uncultured Gammaproteobacteria bacterium | reverse complement strand
TCTTTATAGGCGGCATTATTTTTGCAGGCTTGGCCATCACTCGTTCCAAGGGGGTTCTTTTTTGCAAGCTTGGAAGATAATTTTTTATTTGTTTTATTGCTGAGCATAAAGAGTTAACCAGAAAATTATAAGGTAGCGAAAATTTATTCGCTATGATTTATACTTATTCAATTATTTTTTTTGCCATAACAACTTGATTTCTACCGTTCTCTTTTGCCTGATATAAAGCATTGTCGGCGGCAATAATGAGATCTATTGGTCCTGGAAATTCTGGATATTCGGCCAAACCACAGCTTAAGGTTATAGTGAATTTGCCTTTTTCGGTGTCGTGTTCAAAATTGGCAAAGCTTGTCCGTATATCGTTACAGATTTCTTGGGCATCGGTTATAGAGGTGTCAGTAAAGATCAAGATAAATTCTTCACCACCATATCTTCCAGCAATATCGCTTTTTCGAAGACGTTTGATTATTAAGCGACATAAATTGTTTAAAACCATATCTCCAATAATGTGGCCATAGGTGTCGTTGATTGTTTTAAAATGATCCAGGTCTAGCATGGCTATTGTCAATTTTGTGTTGTGGCGATCAGCTTGCGCAATTTCTATTTTAATTTGTTCTTGGATGGCGTTATGATTAAATAGCCCCGTTAAACTATCTTTCATAATAAGCGATCGCAGTAATCGAGCGCGCTGTACGCGATAAGACACGAGTTTTATTAAATGCTCAGGTACCACAGGTTTCGTTAAAAAATCATCGCCGCCAAGACTCATCGCATTTAACTGTTTCATTTTATCTTTTTCCGAAGATAAAAAAACAAGCGGTATACTCAGATAATTTTCTTGTTGCCGAATGACGGTTGCTAATTCATAACCATTGCATTCGGGCATATAAATATCTAATAAAATGATATCAGGTCTAAATTCAGCTAATCCTTGCAGTATATCTACGGGATTATTGAGAATATAAGTTTGCATACCTGCTTGCTGTAATATGGCCGCATAATAATTCGAAAGAGATACCATGTCTTCAATGATAAGGATGCGATAAATTTCTAGCGGTTTAATAGCGCAAAGTATATCTAATTTGGTTACTAGGGTAATGATATTAATAGGATTTACAAAAAAAGCATCGCCTGATGCTCGCACGGCTTTTAATCTTGCTTGAAAAGAATTGCGATTAGTGAAAAAAATCAAAGGGATATGTAGGGGCGCTGACTCTCTGATTTTCTGGATTTTTTCGCCGTTGCTGTCAGTTAATAGATCGATATCCATGATAATTGCAGAAGGCAATGCTGAAATAGGTGAATCTTTTAGCGCATCTAAGCTAATGTTTGTATTAGTTTTTACTGGATAGTTAAACTGAGATAGCTGTTGGTGTAGGAGTTGATCATCGGTATCGTTTTTGTTAAATAAATAGATATATTTATTGGCTATCGCAACTGCTGGTCGCAGCTCTGCCGGCAGATAATCAGAAGTATTGTTCAGCTTTTCCATAACCTGGTTCCTTAGGTAAATAAGATTATTTTTCTTTTGCAACGATTGGTCGCGCCTAAATTTAATTATAACAGCTTATTGGCAAGTTGCTTGGATGATGAGTCGCGCGGGCGCTTAAAAAAGCTCGATATCACCACCAATGCGCTTGCTTTTAATGCTTTTGAAGTATTCTTGTTCTTGCTGGAATATTGAATGATCAATAAAGGTTTTGAGCTGTTTAATTTTCACAACACCTGTTTGAGGAAAATACAACACTTTTCTAGGGTAAATGCCGCCCACATCTTGCCCGGTTAGTTTTAAACCTTCATTGTCTATATATTTTAAAACGAAATTAATATTGCCTTCGCCGATGTCCGCCATATTTTGCAAAACCTGTCCGCCGCCAAATATTTTGACTTCTAAGTTTTTTCTTATGCCGCCATTTTTTAATATTTCATTGACTAAATATTCCATGGCCCAATTACCATACCGAGTAGCATCGCTGAGTAAATTGGGTTGTTGTCTTGGTGTTTTAGAGGTTTGAATCGGTAATAAAAAATGATTCATGC
>CAIUAS010000175.1 GCA_903897205.1 uncultured Gammaproteobacteria bacterium | reverse complement strand
TTCAGTTTGAAAACCTAAGGTTTGTTTTTCATGTGTCGACATAGGATTAAATTACTCCGTCTGCTTATAAAGGGTAGTTAATAAAAAAGCACTGGTAATAAGTGTGCTCACTTATCAATAATGGTGGTTCTTGTGGAAATTTCAAGCAGTAAACCATTATAAATTAAAGCAACAGGAATTGTTTGCCCTAAGCTGAACAAATTAATACAATAGCGCCCAGAACTGGCAGGGGCTTCTGCTTGCAAACGTCCAATGTTACAATGGTAATATTACCTTTTTGATTTATTAAGAATATGCCTACAAAAACTTATATACCGATACAAACTATTCAGCTAAACCAAAATGTGGGTCATTTGAATCCACCTACTATATCAGCCATTGCTCATTGGGACGATCCTGCGTTGCATGTGATGGTTGATTTTAAATATGTTAAAGCGGAAACCATTGGGGCTGATGAATCCATTGATTCAGCTTTGGCTGCAATGAAAGTGTGCAGCTATCATGTGTTATTAGTGACCGATAAAGAAGATAACATTTTAGGTCTTATTAGCGCTGAAGATTTACTGGGTGAAAAACCACTCAAGGCAATTCAAGAACGCCGAATAGCGCGCGTGGATGTCACCGTGCGTATGGTGATGACGCCACAAGCAGAAATGGTTGCTATCGATGTGGAAAATTTACGCCATGCAAAAGTAGGACATATTGTCGCGACGTTACATGCGCGCAAACAGCATTATGCGTTGGCGGTTAAAGTTGAGGAAATGAGTAAAGTACAGGTAGTGCGTGGTTTGTTTTCACTGTCTCTCATCAGTAAGCAGCTAGGTGAAGATGTGAGTAGCGATGTGCCAGAGGCGCATTCGATAGCTGAATTACATCATGATGTTCATTTGAACGATTAATTTTTTTTAAAATCGTTATTAATAATTTCTGCTTAGCTATGGTGGGCTCGGGGTCTTGTCGCTGCGCCACTCTAAAAATTGAGGCGTGTTTTGAGTAGCTTATCTAGAGTCGAAAAAAAATTACTGCATTACACCGGCAAAGCTATTGCTGATTATAATATGATTCAGGCTGGCGATAAGGTGATGGTTTGTTTGTCAGGTGGCAAGGATTCTTATACGCTGCTGTGTATGCTGAAATTATTGCGCCAACGGTTTCATAATCAATTTGAAATTTTTGCTTTTACGTTGGATCAATCCCAGCCTGGTTGGGATGATAGCGGTTTGCGTCAATGGTTAACCGATAATCAAATTCCATTTGAAATATTAACCCGAAATACTTATGCAGTGGTTAAAGAAAAAATCCCTGAGGGTAAAACCTATTGTTCTTTATGCTCACGTTTACGGCGCGGAAATATCTATAATTATGCGGAAAAAAATGGATTTACTAAGATTGCGCTGGGGCATCATCGCGATGATTTAGTGCGTTCACTGTTGATGTCTATTTTGTATAACGGTGAAATTAAAACCATGCCGCCTAAGTTATTGTCCGATAATAAACGACATATTGTTATTCGGCCGTTAGCTTATTGTCAGGAAAAAGATATCATTGCTTACGCCAAAGAAAAACAATTTCCTATCATCCCCTGTACTTTATGCGGTTCCCAAGACAATTTAGCACGCAAACGCGTTAAACGATTGATTGATGAATTGGCCCTCGAAAATCCTAAAATACCCAGTAATATTTTAAATGCGTTGGGTAATCTTCGTGTTAGCCAACTGATGGATCCAACGGTTTGGGATTTCAAAAATTTAGAAAAACTACGTGGCGAAGAAAATAGGGTCGCTCATGAAGAAGCTGGGTTTGACTGGAATTTATGAAGCTTTTGCGTTTTTATTGCACTAGCTAAAATCGGTGCCCCAGGGCCCTGTCGCTGCGATACTCCTTCTTAGAGGTTATAAAATGCAAAATCTCATGGGTTTAGTATCTAGGCGGAGGTAGGGTGGGTTAAGCGCAAGCGCAACCCAACAGACATAGCTAAGAGGGTGTTAGTTGTTTGCCGGGGTTGGCTTCAGGTTCATTATCTCCGAATGAGAAGTTGTCTAGGTTAGCTATAAGTTGTTTGCAAGCTTGTTGTTCAGAGAGGCGGTTGTCCATTCGAGCAATAAAGCTGCTATGGTTGCTTGGTGTGTTCTTTCTAGGATTACTTATAGTTGCTGCCTGGTAATCTTGTACTGCGAGTGAAGGTTTGCGTGCCTTTTGTAATTCAAAAAGCTGTTCTTTGGCCTTGTCTAAGGTATCTGTTAAATTAATTTTTTCGGTGGTCACTTTTTTAAGTTCAATTTCAAGGGCTGCAATTTTTTGCGTCTGCAGTTCTTGTTTTTTTGTTAGGTATGTTGTTCTGAATTCTTTTTCTGCTGTTAATTTATTTGCCAGTTTTGTAAGTTCTTTTTGGTCGGTCATTAGCATGATTTCATTGAAGAAATCTACAAAAAAAACATTTTTTTGCAGCATAAGAGGAGGGATAGGTTTTGAATCAGGTGTAAAGCTCCTAAAAAGAGAATCAGGTTTTACTGCTTCTATTAATATGCCAAGATAAGTAATCTCCTCTTGTAATTCTTGGTTAGTATAATCGGCAAACTTTTTCGCGTTTTTTGCTAATTTACTTTGATATCCTTCAGGCTCTAAGAGTATAAGAGGGTTTTGTATTTGAGTTGTAAGCTGAGCAATTTTTTGAGTGATTTGAGATATATTTACAGATAATTCATTAATAGAAGCAAACAATGCTATTTCCTCCGCGTTGCTTGCGTCATTAAGCATTACGGTTATTTGGTCGCGAAAGTGTTCAGTCTTGTCAGATAAATTGTTAATACGGTCGAATAGATTTTTTTCCTGTGCGGCCGCTTTTCCAAGTAAAGGAAGCACTTTATATAATTTTTTAATTTTGCCTAATAAGCCTGTTCTTAACTTGTCAGCGGTATTGCCAGCCTTTAAGTAATCAACAATTTTTGAGTTATCTGGAAGCTCATGTTCATTCGCGATTCGCTGTTCTAAAGCAGTTAATTTTTGCTCTTTAGCTTTCAGCCAGTCTTCTTGAATGGTAGCAATTGCCGTTTTAAGCTTATGATAAGCGGTGTAACGCTCTGTTTTTATCGAAAAAACTTTATATAATAAATTTTCAATTAACTTTGGTTTTTGTTCTTTATTGATTTGCTTTAATTCAGTTAAGTATTGTTGAGTACTTGAGCGATTTTTGTCCGTGCGCCCATTGCCATGATAATTTTTGTGCGCCTCTAAAATTCTAATGAAATGATTAGCTTGTGTTGTTATACGTTTTTGTAATTCAGTAGTGGAAGAGCGGGGTTTTAATTGTTGTATTTTTTGGCCGAGCAAATCTAAATTAATATTAGTGTTTAGAGGAAGTGCTTCTGGCAGGCCAAGTCTTTGGTATATTTTCTGGTGAGTGGGCGCTTGGCTATTATCTGGATTATCTAGCAGCGCTTCTTGGCGCTTTAGTTTGAGCAGATCATCTAAACCTTTTTCTATATAATTTTGTAATGAGGTTTCGCGGTCAATCTTTTTTTCTAATGTCTCTGGAAAATCGGGTTTGCTATGAGTGTCAAATAATAAAGAAAATCGGCCATAAGTTATTTTAGGGGATTGCGTTGTCTCAGGAGCGCTATCAACAGGCATGGGAGTGTTTCTCTACGATTAAAATATGGTTTTATTTTAAGATAATTACTATGAGATTGAAAGAATTAAAAAGTTAAGTCAGCGATATCTAGTGAAATGCTATGCTAGGAAATAACTAAGCACCGCTTATGCCAAATCCCGCAAAAAATGCAAAATAGCTTGATTGTATTGGTGGGCATTTTCAATATAACTGCAGTGGCCCCCACGTTCTAATATGTGTAATTTTGCTTGCGGTAATGACGGTTGCATAGCCTGCACAAGCGTGCAAGGAATCAGTAAATCTTCGCGGCTGGTTAATAAGAGGGTTGGCATGGTCAGCCGATGCAGCGATTGCTCCGTATTATGCTGGCGAATAGCGTCTACTTGCCCCGTATAGCCTTGTTGGCTTTGCGGATATAAAGGATTAAGCGCTAACGCAGTTAAATTATTTAACTGTTCTTCATTGGTCAGAAAATCAGCAGAAAACATCCAGGGGATAGTGGCGCGCAAGCGTAGCTCGCGTGATACGCCTTCACTAAACATTTTGGCTAAAGTCGCCATCAAATGGGTAGTGCGCTCAGGCGATTTGGCAGCGGTGTGCGAAAGCAGTAAACTTTTAACTTTGGCGGGATGCTGCAACGCTAAGTGCTGCGCAATATAACCGCCCAACGAAAAACCAAGCACGTGCACCGTATTAATATTTAAGTACGCTAATAATAAAGCGGCATCTTGCGCCATCATCTCGGTAGAATAACCATCAGCCGGCGCATCACTACGGCCTGCGCCGCGATTGTCCATCGTAATCACTTGGTACTGTTGCGATAAGGCAGGAACCTGTAAGCTCCAATGACTGCTGTCGCCGCCTAAGCCCATGAGTAATAATAAAGGTTGGCCCTGGCCAATGATATCGTAGGCAATGTTCACGCCGTTTAAATGCGCAATAGGCATCGCTAATCTCTGAAGTTAGTAAATTGCAACGGCAGTTCAATTTTTTGTTGGCGAATTAATGCAATCGCTTCTTGCAAATCATCACGTTTTTTGCCGGTGACGCGAACTTGCTCGCCTTGAATCGCCGCTTGTACTTTTAATTTATTATCTTTAATTGCTTTTACTAATTTTTTCGCAAGTTCACTATCAATCCCTTGCTTAATAGTAATTTCTTGGCGTGCTTCATTTAAGTTAGTGTTGATTTTTCCGATGGTTAAACTGCCAATGCCAATCCCGCGTTTAATTAATTTATTTTCTAAAATATCGAGCATTTGCTTTAATTGAAATTCATTTTTTGCGGTTAGCTTTATATTCTCTTCAGTGTGTTCGATGATGGCATTAGCGCCTTTAAAATCAAAACGTGTACTAATTTCGCGATTGGCTTGATCCACCGCATTGCGTACTTCTTGCAAATTTACTTCAGATACAATATCGAACGATGGCATGTTGCCCCCTAAATAATATAACGTAATGATTATACTAAACCCGTTGAGGGTTTGCGTTTTATAACCTCTAATCTTAAGGTAATAAGTTTTGATCAAGTGGTACAATTTGCATGCGTCGAGTGGTTCCGTTCGCCATAATAACCGCATTCAAAACATCTTTAAATTTATCCGCCTGGTCCGTTAAAGCGTAATGTATTAATTCTGGTTTATCTAAATTAATCGCGCGAATGCCGGCGGCGCCGATGGGTAGGCGCTTTATTTTAGCGGGATCAGGTGATAAGAAAACTAACTCAAAGCGTGAGAAGGCGGGGTCGGACATGTCGATCCGGCCATTCCGGTCGCTATCGAAAAATACTAATTGTGCAAACTGATTAATGAAACTTAAAGTATCATTTTCATGATCGCGCGTGCTGGAGCTCGTGTGAATTGCTAAGACGGGAATAATGCCGTTTTTGATGGCATTTGGGGTAATATTACTCGTATCATCCATATCAACTGCTAATACCATGGTTACTATCGGAGCGATAGACATTTGTGGAATGGCCGTTATTTGTTGCTGGTCTTTATAATTATTGAAGCCTAAATAACCTAGAATTCCTAGCACAATAATAAATAAAATAAAAACACCAGACCACCATCTTTTCGAGCCATCTCGTACAGATTTATTTTCTTTTTCATTAATATTTAATGAAGCAATCTGAATAAAGCCAGCGTTAGCTAAATTAAAAATAGTCGTAGGCACCATATTAGTATCGGAACCTTTAAAACGCTTAGTAAACTCATGGGCGATTTCACGTAATGAGTTATGGCCATTAACTAGTTGCCAGATAAGCCAACCTTCTTTAGTTAAACGATAATAATGACTATTGGAAGGATTTTTTAAGGTGATGATTTCCTGACCGTCTGCGGTAGTGTTGTGATAATCTAAAATATTAGGCGCCCGTACTGGACGACTCCGCTCCACCATTAATGTTCGGATGGCCTGGTTGGTGGTGTCTTCCATCGCCGCTAGTTCTAGTAAGTTTTGCCGTTTGATGGCAAATAAAATTGTATCTTCCAGCGTGGTAGCAGTAGCGTTGCGTGGAGAAGCGGTGAACAAGGCGGTTTCGCCAAACATCATCGGTGCTTTTAATGTTGCTAAAATCTTTTTGCCATCTTTAGGCGTTTCTGCGCTAATCTCTATTTGGCCTGAATAAATTAAATAGCATTTATCACCAGGTTCGCCTTGTTTGAAGATAACCGTGTTCTTAGGGAAGGATATTTTTTCAAGATGTTGGGCTAGCCAGCGGATACGGCCTAAGCTTAATTGCACAAATGAAGTGACTTCTTTAATGAAAGTCATTCGTATCATTAATTCAGTGGCTACTTGAGTGTCCTGATTGAAGTCAGGATGTTTTTGCAGGAATTGATAAAAATCAGTGACTTTTAAGCCCAATAAAAAAGTATGTGAGGTTGCGGTAACGCTTGCGGTACGTATGCCGCCAGGAGCAAAGTAACCTTTTTCAGTTAACCCGACCACATCATTTTGGCGTAAAGAAGCTAAAAATACGGTTTCACTTTTATTTTGCAAGTCCATTTTACGCGTCACTTCTGCAGTGCCTTGCGCAATAAAATAGATGCTGTCAACTAAATCACCTTGAGCAACAATAATATCGCCTGCATTTAATTCTTTTTCAAACATTAGTCTGGCTAATTCAGCCACGGCTTCAGGTGCAAGATGAAGGAAAAAAGGATGGTTGCTGATGAGTGCTTGGCGCTGTTGCATGCCTAAAGCTAAGCCTGAAGCGACTTCTTCTATTTCATTTGCAACGATGTCATCTGCCATAACGCATTTCCTTATGTATTTATTAATTGGTATGATCTTATCTTATGCTAATTCTGATCCCTTTGACTAGGGCTAATATAAGGATCCCGCTGGGTGTTTATTAAGTTGCTTGTAAAAAGCCGATGACTACAGCGCCGTATTTGCTTTAATTGCGAAAGAAGTGGGTTTGATCGGGGGCTTATCAATAAAGAAGGCACATGTTGCCATGTGCCTTCGGTTTGTAAAGCGGATGCAATTATTTGGTGCCTTCTTCTTTTTTACTGCCCTGTGAAGGTGAACCACTCACAGAACCGCCAGTTTTTCCACCTTTTTCACCCATTTCACGGAAAGCCTCGGGATTTTCACGCTTACGGGTGTCTGCTGTTTTTTGTGCAGCAGAAGATTTTTTTTCTGGATCAGGGTTCAAAGTTTCAGCGCTTTTGCGTCCGCTTTCTGGTGTGCTTGCCATAAATTCCTCCTGTTTTAAATAGATATAATAAACATTTGCTTTAAGAAAATATTTGCGCAATATTTTTGATTAAAATTTAGAATGCGTCCTTATTATGCGATGCTTGATTGATTTATAAAATAAGTAAATATAGATTTAAAGTGTAAGAAAAAAACGGTTAAAAAATATTATTGCTTAGTTGTAAATTTTATATAGTTATATTTTACAGGATTAATTGTATTTCACAGTAAGCTATATGCTTAAACAAAATTAAGTTACTTTCTCGCTTTGCTGTTTAAATCAGCTATGCGTGCAATAACTAGCAAAAGCTTTAGTTTCATTGTAATCTTTGCGCTATTAACGGATAATTAATTTGGATTAAATGATATGCTGCGAAATTTCTCTCGTTTATTGGCTTTTACATTATTAGTTTACGCAAACAGTAGTTTTGCATCAGATATAACTAAAGCGGTCACGGCGCAACTTGATGTCCCCACTTGGATTAGTTTATATCAACCCACCTATCTGTTACCGTTTTATTATACAGAAAAAACTGATAGTACTGTTTATCAGAATGCTACGCCTGATCAGCAAAAACTCAATAAGCTAGAAGTTAATTTCCAAGTCAGTTTTAAAGTGCCCGTGTGGCATAACTTTATTAGCCCTAATAGCACCTTATATGCCGCCTATACTCAACTTTCTTATTGGCAGGCTTATAACAATTCGCCCTTTTTTCGCGAAACTAATTATCAACCCGAATTATACGTAGAAAATAAATTAAATTTACCTATTACAAACGGTTGGCAATTAAAATTTGTTAATGTGGGGGTTGTGCATCAATCCAATGGACGTGGTGGCGCGTTAGAACGTAGCTGGAACCGATTGTATGCCGATGCTATTTTAGCTAATCAAAATTGGTTGGTGAATGTTAAACCATGGTATGACATTCATGATGCTTCAATGGGGCAACATAATCGTGATATTTCAAAATACTTAGGTTATGGCCGTGAATTAATTGCTTATAAATATAATCGACAAGTTTTTTCTTTAAATATGCGTAATGTTTTTGAAAGTAATTTTAAGCGAGGCGCTGTGCAAGCCAATTGGTCGTTTCCTTTAAGTTCACACTTTAAAGGTTATATACAATATTTTAGTGGTTACGGACAAAGTTTAATTGAATACAATCATTATACCAATAGTGCGGGCATTGGTATTGCATTAAATGATTGGATTTGATTAATTAAATTTGTTAGCCGCGTCGAGCGTTAAGCCTAAGCCTACACTGCCAAAGGCATCTCCTTGAATAATTTTAGCTTGTGGTAATAATGCATTAATTTTTGCGCGGATGACGGGAATTTTAGTGGAACCACCGGTATAAAAAATGGCATCAATGGCAGCATGATTTATATTCGCCATGTGGATAGTTTGTTTGATGGTGTCAACTACATCATTGATGTGATTTTCTATCGCGGTATTAAATTGTTGCCTGGTAATTAATGCGCTTAGTTGTTGTTCAATAAAAGCTAAATTAAGCTGTATTTCAATGACGTCACTTAATTGTTGCTTGCTTAATTCCACACTATTTAATAGACGATGGCCTTGTTTGTTTTGTAGAACTTGTAATAAGCGACCTACTAAGTGTTTATCGTGTGCAGCAGTATAAAGTGCGCGAATTTGTTGCAGGGTTTGCGTGGTGTATAAAAAATTTAATGTGTGCCACGTGGTGAGATCAAAATAAAAACTATTAGGCACTTGAATGTCGCTGCTAGAACCGCGCACTAATGATCCTTTGCCTAACAAGGGCATGACTGCTTGCAAACTTAAGCTTCGATCAAAATCCGTTCCGCCTAAATGAATGCCATGATTAGATAAAACATCAGGCGTTCGATCGGCTTTTTTATTGTTAGGTGTTAAGCGAATCACCGTGAAATCGGAGGTGCCACCCCCTATGTCAACAATTAATGCTAATTGTTCGGTGGTAATGGTTTGTTCATAAGCCAGTGCCGCGGCAATAGGTTCGTATTGAAATTCAATTTCCTTAAATCCCAACTGGCGTGCTATTTGCGCTAGCGTTGCTTCGGCCAATTTATCTTTCTCATCATCCTGATCATGAAAACGCACGGGGCGCCCTAACACCACTTGAGTAAGTTCAGTATTTAAGGTTTTTTCAGCCTGCTGCTTTAAATGCTGCATAAATTGGCCGAGAATTTCGGTGTAAGGAACTAATTTATTAAAAATAACGGTTTTATCTTGCATTAAAGCAGAGCCTAACACCGATTTTAACGACATCATTAAGCGCCCTGGAATGCTATTAAGATAAGCATCTATTCCCGCTTGACCAAAAGATAATTCGTTCAGTTCTGTATCATAGAAAATAGCTGAGCGGATAGGAATTTTATTACCTTCCAGTGGCACTAATTGGCAGTTTTTATTTTTGTAAACACCAATGGTAGAATTACTAGTACCAAAATCAAGTCCACAAAATTGCGCGGTTTTCATAAGGTCACCTGAGTGTTTTTCTTGCGATTTAGCAAGCACTTGCTTTAAAAAATGGGCGCAAATCCTAACATGAAAGGAGGCTGGCAAGCAAATATAAAGAAAGTTTATGCCAACGGTTAGCCAGCAAAAAAATGCTCATATAATAGAAAGCAAAAAATTATAGTTAATTATTAAGACAAAATTATATATGACGAAGCACAAATAACCAGGCAAGTACACTTCCAAACAAAAATGCTATTGCCCCTAAGCTTAAGGTAATGTGCATTCCTGTAATAAATCGTGCGGAACCATTAAGGATTGTTCCAAAGAGAGCTACTCCCATTAAACTGCCTAATTGGCGGCTCGCATTAAATGCGCCTGACGCAATCCCCGCGCACTGATTAGGCGCAGCATTAATAACCGCGATCGTGGTTGCAGGCACTGCAAGTGCAGCGCCAAATCCAATGGCGACTAACGGTAAAATGAGTATCCAATAAGAAGGCGTAGTTGCTTGGGTTATTAATAGTGCGAGAAAACCGCTTGCACCCATAATAAGCCCTATAATGATGGGCCATTTAGGCCCAAATTTACTCGTTATTCTTCCTGCTAAAAAAGAAGCAATGGCAATAAAGGCTGTTTGAGGCAATATGGCTAAACCAGTGATTAATACGGAATATTCTCTTAGTTGTTGAAAATAAAGTGGTAGCACAAATAATTCGCCATAGAATCCGCTGTTAAGTAACATGCCTATAACAACCGCCGCTGAAAAATTCTTTGATTTAAAAAGCGCTAAAGGCAACATGGGTGAAGGGGTTCGTTGTTCTATTATTAAAAAACTAATAAAAGCAGCTAAAAAAATAATGGAACTGCCAATAATAATCGGTGATAGCCAACCTAGCCGGCCTGCTTCAATTAAGCTAAATGCCAATGAAGCAATGCTAATAATGCCAACGATTTGTCCTAAAAAATCGAAGCTATTTTTTGCGAGGTTACCAGGATTGGGTACGTAATTAATCGTGAGTAAAATAGCACTGATGCCAACAGGAATGTTCACTAAAAAAACAGCTCGCCAACTAAACCACGTTGTTAATATTGCGCCTAAAAGTGGGCCGGCAGCGGCAGCCATTCCGCCTATACTAGCCCATAAACCGATGGCTTTAGCGCGTTCCACTTTATTGGGATAAGCCACATTAATTAACGCAAGCGAAGTGGGAACTAATAAAGCAGCAGCAATACCTTGCAAGATTCTGAAAAAAATTAATAGGCCAAAATTAATTGCTAAGCTGCAACCTAAAGAGGTCAATACAAAAAATATTAACCCAGCGAGAAAGCTTTTTTTAGCGCCTAATCTATCGGCAAGATACCCGGCGGATAATAATAAGCAGGCAAAACTTAACGTATAACCATCAACGACCCATTGCAAATCAGCAACGCCACCGTGTAAATCTTTACCTAAACTAGGCAAGGCAATATTAACAATGGTGACATCGATGATCACCATGAAATAGCCAAGACATAGTGCTATTAATGGTATTAGCTTGTTGGGAGGAGTGGATGGAGTTGATCGGTTTTGCATATTGGAAAATCTCATTATCTTGGATGAGTTGACCTTAATTGTTTCCATTAAGGATATATAGTCCTATAATAAGCAACAGTTGTTTCGTTATGGTTGACAAATGTCTAGTTTAGATCGCTTCGAATTATTTACCTATGTAGCACAGGCCAGCAGTATCACGCAGGCGGCAGCCGTTTTGGGCGTGACCAAGGCTTCGTTAAGTAAACAAATTAAACATTTAGAAGCGGAGCTTCGAGTAGATTTATTTTCCAGGCAAGGTCAACGCCTGCATTTAACAGAGCATGGTAAAGTTTTATTAGAACAATGTGTGCGTCTTAAAAAAGAATTAGATGATGCACGTTCAATTTGCCAGCAATTTCATGAAGAACCTGAAGGAACTTTACAAGTTGTTGCATTTGAATATTTTGCAAAACAACTTATTTTTCCTAAATTAAAAACATTTTTGCAACGCTATCCAAAGCTGCAATTAAATATTGATACCAATGAGCGAATTCCTAATTTTGAACGCGAGCAAGTCGATTTGGCACTGGGTTTTTCTTTACCGGCGCCTTTGGATATTGTACGAAAAAAAATGGCAACGACACGTTATATATTATGTGCGTCGCCACAATATTTTGCGGAGAAAGGTATTCCTGAAAAATTAAATGATTTAACTCAGCATTTGCATATCGGGCATCGTGGTCGTCCAGTTGAACGTGCCATTAAACTTAAACCAAGTTATGCGCTCTCGATAAAACCTTATTTATATCTAAATAGTATTGTGGCGATGATTGAGTGTGCTAAGCAAGGGCTAGGTTTGGTTCAGTTACCGCTCTATGTGCTTGCAGAAGCTTTAAAGTCGGGCGAGTTAATAAGTGTGTTAGAAGCTTACCAAGCGGTTGATGAAAATGTTTATTACTATTATCCGAACTACCGTTATGTACAACCGAAGGTCAGAAAGTTTATCGATTTTTTTTTAATTAATCTGTTATAGGAGTTCGTGAATGCGTATATGGGTCGATGCGGATGCTTGTCCTAAGCTTATGAAAGAAATTTTATATCGTGCGGCTATTCGCACTAAAACGCAGGTTATACTCGTCGCTAATCAACCGCTGCAGACGCCGTTATCCCCTTTGATCAAAAAAGTGCAAGTGCCGGCAGGCTTTGATGTGGCGGATAATTATATTATTCAAAATATCGAGCAAAATGAGCTGGTTGTTACCGCCGATATCCCCTTAGCAGATGCCGCTATTGCCAAAGGAGGCGTTGCTTTAAATCCTCGTGGGCAGTTTTATACGAAAGAAAATATTAAACAACAACTGGCTATTCGTGATCTCAATGCAGAATTAAGAAACAACGGCATGCTCACAGGCGGGCCTGCGCAATTAAGTCAAAGAGATATTCAGGCTTTTGCAAATTGTTTAGATAAAATGCTTAGCCGGCGTTAATAATCTGCATTTGCTGCGTAAAAATGATAAATTTTTAAGCTAAAATTAATCGTTTTCAAAAGGCAGTTTTAACTGTTTGGCTGCACTAAAATGTGAAATAATCTCTAATATTTCGTACTCGGATTTCATCATGCCTTCGGCTGTTACCCAGCGTTTTTTACAAATTTTTACTTCGTAGATATCATCTTTTGCAAAGTGTTCTTCGTTATTTGCAATTCGGTTTAGAAATTTTTCGTCTAATACCGTTGCATGAAAAGTCGTGGTGCCATCGGTGAACCGCCATTTATTATCTTCACGAAAACTGATGCTAATAACCTGTAATTTTTCAATCTCAATTTTTTCCTCTATTTCCTCTCCTTGTGGTGGCGGGCAAGCGAACCAATCACGTTCCTCTTTTTCGACTGTTAAAAAAGCATTGTTATCTAATTTAACTGCGAAAGTATTAATACCTTCTTTTTGTAAGGGCTTAGTGATGGCCTCTTCTAACGCTTGGCGAAGCTTGAAATCCCGCAGAAGTTCAAGAACTTCTTGAGTTATTTCCCTGTATTCATCAGAGACAGAAATTTGCACGTTGCCATTTTCAATACGCTTTACATTGGTAATTGGCCTATTACGCAGCCATTTAAGTAGACCAATTAATCCGCCGCTGCCTGTACCGATAAATCCCATGCTTACTAAAAGATTTAAAGTGCCAGTGACCGGTTGTGAATTAAAAAAATCTAATAAATGCGATAAATGTCCTTGAATAACAGTAAATTCAATGCCAAAAGAACCTGCTTTGAAAGCGCCTTTCACATTTACCGACACTTTAGTTTTTTCGCCGTTTAAAATACGATTGGCTTGTTCAAGCGTGTTACCAATACCTAATAAAGCAGGGGGTAATTCTCGCACTTCCATTTCATGCGCTTGAAGGGTTGGGCCATCGTATACGATAAAAAATTCAGCTTTGGCATTCATCAGTGCAGTATCTCATCTAAGCGATTTAAGTTTATTAAAGAATACGACACGTTTGCTGTTTATTCTACGATCTTAGATGAAATTACTGCAAATGAAATTTAAGGGCAAAAGCCAATGTGACGCCCTATTTCTTAATTTAACTTTTTGCGTTAATTGCAACCCAGTGAGCAAATGCTGCCATAAATTTTTCTAGAAATACTTGCGTATTTTGATCGGTTATTTTGCCGTCGTTATCGAATAGATTGGCTACGCCGCCAATATAAGCTTCTGGTTGTTGCATGCAAGGGACATCTAAAAATACTAGCGTTTGCCGCAGATGATGGTTAGCGCCAAATGCACCTAGCGCGCCAGGTGAAGTGCTCATGATTGCGCCGGGTTTGCCGGTCCATATACTTTGTCCATAAGGTCGTGAGCCGACGTCTAACGCATTTTTAAGCGCGCCAGGAATAGAGCGATTATATTCAGGCGTAAGAAACAATACGCCATCAAATCGCGCTCCAACTCCAAGGCGACTGCGTAAGATCAAGAAGTGAACCGAGAGTGGTCTTTGCACCTGGCAATGCATTTTGCTGGACAAAGGTCGATCCT
>CAIUAS010000174.1 GCA_903897205.1 uncultured Gammaproteobacteria bacterium | reverse complement strand
TAAGCAAATCTTCTTCGGCAACTAACGCAAGCTGTATAGGCGCGCGCAAAATCTTGGTTAATTCATCTACCGCAAAAATATCTTGTGGATCAGCCATTCCCAGTAAATAACCGTCCTGAGTATCTCTTAAAATAATAGCGCGATTGCGGCGCGCATACTGTTCAGGCAAACGCTGCGCTAATTCGGGAATAACGGTTTCCTGTTTTAAGTCAACAAAAGCTATATTAAGCTGCATAGCGAGAAAGTTAAAAAATTCTTTCTCATCTACAATGCCTTGCCGAATAAGCAATTCGCCCAACTTTCCGCCATTTTCATTTTGCTCAGCTAAAATAGCATCAAGCTGCTCAGCAGTAATAATCTTATGTTCGACTAATAATTTCCCTATTTGTAACCGTTGCTCTTTTGCCATGCTTAAATTAACCTCTTAATTGCCTTATTCGATTATCAGCATAATTTTGCAACTGCGGACTTAAACCACCGGTCAGACTAGCATTTTGATAAGCTTCTATTGCGGCTTTAGCCTTGCCTAAGGTATCCAAAGCAATAGCCAATCCTAGCCAATAATTGGCGTTATTAGGTTCATATTGTGTCAGTTGCTCATACCATTTCGCCGCCTCAAAGGCTTGCCCTTGCGATAAATACAAATCTGCAAGATAAGCATAGTAATCCGGATCATCGGCTAAAGGTGGACTAACTTTTTTCAAGACGGCAATAGCAGCAGCTCGGTCCCCTTTTAAAATAGCAAGCTGCGCAGCAAGCTTTGTTAAAGCAGGATTATTCGGAACTTGCTGCAAGCCTTGCTGCAAAATATTATTAGCTTGGGTTAATTGTTTTTGATTAATTAATAGCGCTACTAACATTTGTCGTGCGGCTAGATCAGCTGGATTTTCGATAAGCGCATTTTTTAAAGTATTAATTGCTTCAGGAACCTGATTTTGCTGACTTAAATCAGCGGCTTGCTGGATATCAAAATTAGCACGCTGTTCAGGGGTTATCGGTTGCGGCACTTTCTCTAGGGTACCGGTATTTTTTTGTAATGCGGTTTCTGCCTGCGCCAATTGATTTAACGAAGCGTTATCTTGTGGATTAGTATCATGTAAAATAGCGGGCGAATATTTAATTTGATTTTTATCGGCTAAATCAATAGTTAACGTGGGTTCCTGCCCTTTAATTAATTCAACATTTTGAATCTCAATGCCTTGATTCAAATGCACAGTCATTTGCAATTGGCTACCCATATTTGCTACTTGCACGTCGTTAATAGCCGAATTTTTAGTATTCATAGGCAACAAAGGTTCGGCCAGCTGTGTATTATCCAACGTTAAAATTAAGAGATTCTGGACAATATTACGCGATATCGAATAGTGCGCATTTTTATTGAGGTACATACTAATTCGAGTGTAGTCTTTGTTCCCCGTGATACCAATTGCATGTAATAAAGTAGAAGGCATTGGCTGAGTTGGATTGGGTGAACTTGCAACGTGCTGAGTGATTGTATTAACAACAGCAGGTGCCGCAACTTTTGCAGCGGGATGCCATTTAACAACTAAATAAATAGCGATGATAAATAATAACAGCACCACAGAGATATTAATGTAAATATAATAAGAGCCATTTCCTGCACGGAAGTATTGCGCGCTAGTTGCTCCTTGCAATATATTATTTGTAGATTTGTTCTGGCCTCTTTTACGATTTTCAAGGTCTTTTAACATTTCATTGATTAAACTCATAATATTTCACTAATCTCATTTAAAGATTTTTCGTTATTTCCATCGCGTTGCATTTGTTAACTCAGCCTAAAAGTGAAAATTTTTGAAGATTGAATCGTAATATTGTGTGATTAATAATGCTAAGATAAAGAATATTAAACCTACCCCAATGCTAATAATGTATTTATTAAAACTGTTTTCTGCCTCTGTAACACTTGCTGTATCTTTAATTGCTAAACGCATGGCATCATGATGGATTTTGTTTTCACCACGTCCATAAGCAACCATCAGCGCTTTATGGCACAATATATTAATCAAACGCGGTATTCCTTGTGATCTTTTAAATAATAAATCACATGCTTTGCGTGAAAATAAAGGACCCAATGTATGTCCCGCTTTAGCCAGACGATGACATAAATAATCTTCTAACTCTTCGCGATTTAGCGAGGGTAAATAATGTGAAAATACAATACGCTGCTTTAGCTGGCGCATATTAGGTTGATTCAAAATGACATCTAATTCCGGCTGGCCGAATAAAACAACTTGCAATAATTTGGTAGTGTTCGTTTCTAAATTAGTCAGCAAGCGTAATGCTTCCAACGTTTCTATTGGCATTGATTGCGCTTCATCAATGAGTAGCGCGATTCGCTTGCCAGAATCATGCAATTCAATCAATTTTTTAGTAATCGTATCTAATAAAATATTTTGTGGCGAGGTATAAGCCAGCCCCAGTTCTTGTGCAAACGCCATATATAATTCTTGCGGTGTTAGCATAGGATTGTGGATGTAAGCTGTCATATATTCTTGACTAAGCTTTTCTAATAGCATCCGGCACAGCAAAGTTTTACCAGTGCCTACTTCCCCGACAACTTTTATAAAGCCTTCGCCATTGCGTAAACTGAGCAGCAATATATTTAATGCCGCCTGATGACCTGATAATTGGCAAAAAAAATCTGTATTAGGGGTCAAGGAAAAGGGGCGTTCCTTAAAATTAAAATGTTCCAAATACATATTTTTATTTCCACTAATTATTATTGACTGAATTTTTCGCCCATCGTCCCAAATATTTCCGGACTAGCGCCGGCATGAAAGCCACGATTCAATACCTGAAAACGGGCATCAGATTCCTGCAAAGCATTTGGCCATGTTTTGTTACTGGCAAGCACAGGCCGCAATAAAATGACTAATTCACTTCGTTTAGACAATTGATTGGTATCGCGGAACAAAGCGCCTAAAAAGGGAATACGGCTTAACCCTGGCGTAGCTGAAATTTTCTCACTCGTATTATTTTGCATTAAGCCGCCAATAATCACGACCTGGCCACTATGGGCACGCACAATGCTATCGGATTCACGAATAGTACTTTGTGCCAACGGTAAATGTAATTTACCCTGGGTTCCCAAATCGATAGTTTGATTTTCCTGCGAAACAGTACTTACTGAGGGATGAATTTGTAGAATAATATCGCCTGCATCGCTAATTTCCGGCGTGACATCTAACGTAATACCCGCAAAAAATGGCGTCAAATTAACGCTAGAAGAGGTGCTAGAAGAACCACTGGATGGCGTTACATTGCTGGTAATACCGGTAACATAAAAATTATCTTGCCCTACTTTAATTACAGCTTTTTGATTATTAATGGTAGAAACACGTGGGCTAGACAACACTTGGACATTGCCTTGTTGTTCCAGAAGATTAATTAGCATGTTGAAAGTATTGCCAGATGACACCGACAAACTAGCCATTCCAGCAGGAAATGCATCTGGCAATACACTCACATCACTCCCACTCTGTTTTAATCCTAAAATATTCCAGTCGATACCCGACTGAAATTGATTGTTTAACTGCACTTCTAAAATTTTCGCTTCAATGACAACTTGCCTATCCATATTATTTTGGATAGCGTCAAGATAATGTGCAACATTAGCTAGTTCTTGCGGATAAGCGCGGACAATGACTACCCCGGCGCCTGGATTAATCACAACAGAATGTCCTTCTTGATTACCCACCATCCCCTTTAAGGATTCATCTAAGCTTTTCCAAAAATCAACTTCAGAATGCGTATCTACCTGACTACCAGAGGCCTGCTGATTAGTTGTATTCCCACCGGAAGAACTACCAGAAGAACTATTAGAACCCGTCGTTCCCACCTTATCGCTTATTTGGCTCGAACTAATAGTTGTTAAAGAACGGCCAGTCCGTATTACATCTAAATAATTAACTTTAAATAATTGTGTTTGCAAGGTTTGCGGTAAAACTTCAAAACCATAAGGCGTACGGCGATATTCATAGCCATACATATCACGCGCCGCATCCATCGCCTCGGAAACAGTTATATTTTTTAGTGTTAATGAAACAGTACCAGTTATGTTTGGACTAACTACCATATTGTAGTGCGTACCTTGTACCAACCCCATGAAAAAAGCTTTGGCTGGCAAGTCTTTAGCCGAAATATTAAAACGCGGCTCCAATTCTGGGTTATTTCCCGTGGGTAGATTGAATGATGCATTTGGCAATAAAGCATTAGTCACGGCAGATGGCGGTTGGCGACCGGCCCTTGGATAACGATTAGCAATATTTTGATCTGCATTTTTACTGCTTTGTAAAGCAGCATGGATATCGTCCAACGCGGTATTATAGTGTGACGGGTGCGTCGTGCAACCAACTATCATTAGACAAGCAATAAGCAATAGCTTGATTCGTTTCATTGACTATTTTCCTAATTATTAATTATTTAATAAATGTTTCTACTAGAGTTAAATCCATCGCTCCGCCAGGTCCTTCTAAAAAAACCGTTTGGGAACTGATTTTCAATATTTTGAATTTTCCAATTTTGTCTCCCACGTTTAACAGCTCACCATTAATAATGGCAATATTTCGTTGTGGCGAGGTTAAAATTGCTGTTAAAGTCAAATCGTTATGAATTTTAGCCAAAGCAGTTTCGGAATTATATCCTGATGGCTGGGTTGGATCTCTTAAATCAGCGTTAGCAGAGTTAACAAATAGTATAATCAACCCTAAGCAAACTTTTACTAATCCGTGTTTATTCATTCTACCCATAGCTCTTATATACTCAGCGTATGTAATTTTAAGGATATTTTCGCTTCAGGATAATCAATCACCTGATAATCTAATTCATCATTGAAAAAACGCCACGGCGATTTTTCTACACTTTCTAAATAATGCAGTGCTGGAAAAAACCCACCAGCAAACTCAATGGTAATATCTTGCCGAAACATTTTACTAGCGCTAATTTTCGCATCAAGCGGCGCAGTGCTATGTTGCAAATTAACCAAGGTTAACCCTTGATTAGAATTCAATAAAATTTTTAAGAAGCTTATTATTTGCGAAGATGCACCCGTACCTTCTGAGTAGCCACCTAGTTTTATATTTAATGCTGCCAGTTGTTGCTGTAACAAATTATTCTGCTGAACAAGCTTTGATGCGACCGGATTTTTAATCATTTCTATTACAGTATCCGCTTGGCCTTGCAATTTTTTGACGACTATTTTATTAATCTGAATCTGCTGTTCCAGCGATGCTGAATTATGTGTTAAGGGTTTAAATAATAGGTTAGACCATAAAAAATAAATACCAAAAATACACAATAGTAATAGTAAAACATGTTGCGATGGCGAACGGTATTCCCACCATTCATAAATATTAATTTCTGTTAGTTTCATTTAGCTGGTTCCTTCTGCCGCGTGCTAATTAAGAAATTAAGGTTTTGGTCTTTTTGCACGGGCGATTGCATTTGAACTATCGTGAATTTTTTATCAAAAAAAGTTTTATTGCTACTTAAATTTTGCAAAAAAAGCATAATTTCATTTGGACTTGTAGCGCTACCTTCTATTTCAATGACACTACCATCGCCTACTATTTTTATATTCCTTATCCAGACATCAGGCACAATACTTTGTGCTAACCCATCTAAATAAGTAGCATAATCATAATGCTTTTGTTCTGTTGTTACTTGATTTAATTGTTCTAAAAATAATGTTTTACTTTTTATATCATTATTGAGCCTTTCGTTTTCTGTCTCTAAATGATTTATTTTCAAAAATTCAGGATGTTGGCTTCTTAGTTCGGTAATATTACTTAATATAACCTGCTGTTTTTTTTGCAAGCTAACTAATTCATATTCCTGCCATAACATGGATAATCCTTTAAAACACAGTACTAAAAGCAAGAAAAAGGCGATGGCAAAACAACCCCAGAATAGTTGCCGAATTGTAATATCATATTTTGCTGGTTTTGGGTAAGCGTTATAAAGATTAATTTGCTGCAACATTTATTTGCTCCTTGCGCGCAAGGCGCCGCCAATAACTGCCAAGCAATTAGAATAAATAATCTTAGTTAACTCTGGCTTACACTTAAGTATGGCTTGCAAATCCAACGCCTCCACTTTGCCTACTGTTAGTTTTCCTGAAATATAGCTTAAAATTTCTGGTTGCGCACAAGCGGTCAATAATTTACTAAGTGAAGTTTGCCTTAATTGACTTTGATAATAATCAAGCGAACGTTGTATTTTTAACACTAAATCTTCTCTGTTATTTTCATTGGCTGTTTCGCTGATTTCTAGCGGCGCCAACTCAGAGTTGGAATGTATAAGCACACGATTTAAATAGAGGTTCTTTTGTCGGGTAATTGTTAATTCAATAAAAGTTGGCTTAAACCAGATTAAACCAAGACCGGCTGACTCGCCAGGATAAATTGATAACAGATTACGCAGCGCCAACTCAGATATATCAATTATTTTTAACGCCAATCCCGAGGTTCTAATAATCCCAACTAATTTTTTCAAATAAGCAACATTTACCGCTACTACATTAAGAGTGCCATTTTTAGCGGCGGGCGTTGAATCTGGCATAGGAAAATAATCTAATATGGCATCGGAAGCTGGAAAACTCAGCATGTCTTTAATTTTCCAACGCAATGCTGGCACTATCTCCTCAGTAGTAACTTCAGGTGGCTCAATATGTAATATTTGATATTCACCATATTGCAATAATAGTGAGCAAGCTACTCCTTGCAAATGCTGGCGTTTAACATACTGCATCAAAATTTTTGAATGTTCAGCAGGTGGAGCAGATAAAAACTCGCAGTGCTCTAAGACAGGAATGTTATCAGAACCATAAATCACATGAGCAATGGCTATGCCATCTTGTTGAAATGCAATACAACACAAACCAGCATGACTGTTTTTTTTGGGAAAAAAAGAAAGGATTTTTTCAAATTCTTTCCCTGAAAATATCTTAGCTGGCAGCTTCATCCGTAATCAATCCTTTAACATTGCCTTATCATTAAGTAGGCGGTAGTAAATCAGGTATTTTAAATTCTAGCAAGGGGGTATAGCTATTTTAATTGATCCCCAATCCGCGAAAAGTGGCCGTTACACTGCTTGGCCCTGTTAAGGTACAAGTTGCCGCCGATCCTGCAGTAATGGCTGCAGAAGTAATTGTGTATCCCGTTGGTAAACTTCCAGCAGGAAGCAAAGAAGCTGTTGTTGTACAGTCACTGACGGCAGCACCCTGGCTGCTATTGGCAGTCCGCTTGGCAAAGTTTTCCGCACTAGAGGCTGCCAAAGCCGCAGCCAGATTATTAGTAGATGTTTGTTGTGCTTGAGTGGTTAAATTAATGTAATGAGGGATCGCAATGGCCGCTAAAACACCGATAAGAATAATTGTAATGATTAATTCAATTAGCGTAAAGCCAGCCGAGCTGCCTGTATCAACTTCCATATAATGCTCCAAAAAAAAATAAAACGCGGATGAGTATATTAAAATCACTTATTGATTTGTCGTGCATTGTAGCTTAGATTAACTTGCAGTTCTAACTTATTCAACCATGGAATTATACTCACTGATGTGACGAGTATATTTAAGAACAAGGAAACTCAGAACAACATGCGCGTAAAATCCTTTACTTCCATAATTAAACCTTCACTCATTTGTAAGCGACAAGGATTTACGCTTATCGAACTTGTGCTTGTTCTTGTTCTTGCAGGTATTATTGCCACCTTTGCTATTCCACGCTGGGACATGAGTATTAATGCCAGCGCTGATGCACAACGATTAGCCTCGCAAATACAATATACGCAAATGCTCGCCATGACCCATGCGCAAGATTTTATGCTTAATTTAAGCACCTCGGCTGGAACTTACAATATCTCAACAACAACCGGAACAGCCGTACCTGATCCGATAACAGGCAGTAACAGCACCGCTCTAGGCAGCAACACCGCCTTTGGCACTATCACTAATTTACCCAATAATTTAATTGCATTCGATGGCTTAGGTATTCCCTATATCGACAGCGCACTTTCAACTCCCTTAGCCAGTATAGCAACGATAGCCATTAGTCAGGGCAATAAAACTTATACCGTGCAAATAAATCCAACAACGGGATGGGTTTCTTTTAGCCAAACTAGCATCCACAATGATGATTAGTCAGAGCAATAAAATTTAACAATGAAAAATTACAAGTCACCTTTATTTAAAAAAATAATGCTTTCAAGAAAATTCACAACATCAGGCTATACCCTGATCGAATTAATTGTTTTCATTGTTGTGATTGGTGTCACCTTAACTGGAACCTTGATTTCTTTAAATACGATTTCAGAAAAATCACCCACCTCAAATTATCAAATAAAAGCGGTTTCCTATGCGCAGGAACGAATGGAACTTATTTTAGGCCAGCGCCGCTTAAAAAGTTTTAGTACATTTACCGATCCTTGTGCTGGCGCTAGTCCCCCGTCGATTTGCTCAAATCCAACCGGCTATACAATTAGCGCAGCTATTAATGCTACAACCATCAATGGCGATTCTAATTATAAAACAATTATTGTTACCGTCACCGGCTTGGGTAACGCTACCCTGACAACGATAGTGGGAAGTTAAGCATGCGAAACAAATCTCAACGCGGATTTACGTTAATCGAAATGATTGTGGTGATTGTCATCATGGCCATTCTCGCGGTTATTAGCACCAACGTTGTGCAGTCAGCTTTTAATTCTTATTTCACTAACCAGGATATCGCTGCCGCGAATTCCACAGGACGGCTCGTACTAGAAAATATGGCTCGGCGCATACGCATGATTCGCTCGTCTGCTGATATTACTACGGCTTCTAGTACGCAGTTGGTTTTTACCGATATCAATGGCAACAGTGTGAATTATTCTTGGAGCAGTCCGACCTTACAACTCAACTCACAAACACTGGCTAACAATGTCAGCAGTTTTACGCTCTCTTATTTAGATCGCAATGCAAGTACCACCAGCACCTTAGCCAATATTCGTTATGTCACCGTTAGTTTTACTATCACACAAAACAACATCGCCTATGATTTTCGTACTACTATTTACGCCAGGAATTTGCCATGAAACGCTATAGCCAACAACGAGGTTACTTGCTGATTTTAGCCGTTATACTTATTGTTATTATAGGCTTTATCGGTGCTGTGTCTGTTTATCTTTTTATTAATAATTCGCGCGCAAGCTCGGATTATTATCAATCTACCCAAGCATTTTACTTAGCAGAATCTGGGGCAGAAAATGCTTTCCATGCAATCGTCCCCGCCGGTGCTTCTAGCAGTTGCCAAAGTACTAGTATAACTAATGCCAGCGCAGGTGCTGGCGTTTATACTGTCTCCGGCACTGTCTATGCAGCTAATCCAACAACAACATTAAGTAGTGCGTTAACCGCCACTGCAACCTCTATCTCAGTCGCAAGCACGAGTGGTTATTCGTCAACGGGGGGCTTATTACTGATTGATAAAGAAATCGTTAGTTATGCAAATGTCACCGGCAATACCTTTGTTCAAGTAACTCGCGGCGCTTATAGCAGCACAGCGACGACTCATTCAGTCGGCACGGCTATTGGACAATATCAATGTAATTTAACCTCAACCGGCGGGGTCTCTAATCTTAATACGCCGTCTAATCCAGGTGATCCACTAGGTAAGCGTGTCTTAACAGTCCCCCTTGCTTTGCAAGATGGCTGGATAGTAGGCTCTAATTTCAACCAAAACTGGGGCCTGGCTCGCTGGAACAATCCTATATTAAAGCAATGGAACAGCGCCGTTATCTCTGCCGCTAATGCCACTAATCTATATGCTATTGATTTAATTTCTTATATCGATGGTTGGGCCGTAGGCCAAGCACAGAGCAATAATTTATTAATGTTACATTGGAACGGTAGCAGCTGGAGCCGTGTGCTCCCTAATGCAACTGTTAATGCTGATTTAAACGGCGTATTTTGCAACAAAGGCGATGATTGCTGGGCGGTGGGCGCTTTTCAAGGTAATTCCCCGGTTGTCGAAAGATGGCAAGGCAGCAGTTTAGGCTGGAGCCGGTCTTCTGCTCCCAATGTATCGGCAAGCTTAAATAGTGTTGCCTGTAATAGTAGTACTGACTGCTGGGCAGTCGGCACGCAAGTCAACAATGATCCAATAATTTTTCGCTGGAATGGCACTAGTTGGTCGCGTTGGGCTACCATGCCAACTCCAGCCGCTAGAGCAAACCTTAATAGTATTGCTTGCAATAGCAGTAGCGACTGTTGGGCGGTAGGTAATAATTCTACCACGACAGGCGCAGCACTTATCATGCATTGGAATGGTAGCTCATGGTCTCGAACAACCCCAACACCGGTCACTGCCGCAAGTTTAAACGGCATCAGTTGCGGTGATTCAAGTAATTGCTGGGCAGTTGGCAATGCAGGCGGTAGTGCGATGTATGTAGTGCGTTATAATGGCAGTACTTGGGCCCAAACAACCGTCCCTGTTAGCGGTAACTTTAGTTTATACGATATTAAATGCATCACTTCTGCCGATTGCTGGATGGTTGGCAGCAACGGCTTCATACTTCACTGGGATGGCGGTGTGTGGACTTCCTATGCTGTACAAGGTTATTTTCCCAATCAAATTTTATATGCAGTAGATGCACTTGGCATAGGAACTCCTTCGTTACAAAGCATATGGAAAGAACTTTTTTAAGCTTTGTTATCCTACCCATTAACAATGGGTAGGATAAACGGAGATACTTAATTTAATTCTTAGAAAACCGTGAAAGAAGTGGAAGAGAAGGTTTTTCATGATGAGCGAAATCTTTCGCACATTTCAACAACTCACCCGCATCCGTACAAAAAATATCGAGTTTAATCTCCTTAGATTTACTAATAGTTAAGTGGAACTGCTTCTTATCTGTCAGCTCTAAATTAAATGTATAGGATTCATTAATCTCTTTAGCCAAGCTTTCTATCAGACTTTCATCTAGCATTCCATTTACACGCTTGAAATCACCGATATTTTCAACTGAAATTTTTAAAAATTCTTGCAAAAACAAGGTGACGGATGCGCTTTCAATTGTAAAAGCCCATGGATATTCTCCTTCAGAGATTTCACTCGATTTGCTACCAACTATATGTTTAGTGGGATTTTTTAAACCCTGCTGAAATTTATCATACTTTTCACAAAATAATTTCCATGATTCATTTGTTGGAAACGAAATTTCTAAATCCTGC
>CAIUAS010000173.1 GCA_903897205.1 uncultured Gammaproteobacteria bacterium | reverse complement strand
CACACGGTTAAAAAAGCAGAAGCATTTTTAAACGTCCCTGACTTAAAATGGGCAAGCCGCACCGATTATTTATTAAATCACACCATTAATCCCTTTGTCCCCTTACTACAACGTATTGAAGAAGCACAAATTATGTCTATGAAAGAAGCTGCAACCGAAGAGTTAAAACCAACCATTCATAAAACAGCGGGCTCGCCGAAAGGTGACGTGCAGGAAATGTCTCCAGCAATTACGTCACCCAGTTCAGCAGTAGGATCTTTATCCCAAGATCCATTACGCCCCGAAATTACGATAGATGATTTTGCCAAAATCGACCTTCGCATTGCGCGGATTATCAATGCAGAAGCGGTGCCTGAAGCCGAAAAATTATTAAAATTAACCTTAGATTTAGGCGATCAAACTCGTCAGGTTTTTGCAGGCATTAAAGCAGCCTATCCGCAACCTGAAAAATTAATTGGCAAATTGACCGTAATGGTAGCTAATTTAGCCCCCCGTAAAATGCGGTTTGGCATTTCCGAAGGTATGGTCTTAGCCGCCGGCCCAGGTGGTGAAGAGCTATGGATATTACATCCCGATGACGGCGCGCAACCAGGTATGCGTGTAAAATAATGCGTGTAACGGCCGAACAAATAGACGCTTTGCTTCCGCAAACGCAATGTGGCCAATGTAGCTATGGTGGTTGTATGCCTTATGCAAAAGCCATCGTGCAAGGAGAAGCGATAAACCGTTGCCCGCCAGGCGGCGTTAATACGTTATCCGCGCTGGCTAGCCTGATGAATAAACTACTTTCGGAGCCAGAAAAAGCGGTTATTGCTAGCCAGGCAAAGCCTCCTTTACAAGCTTTAGTCAGAACGGATGAGTGCATTGGCTGCACAAAGTGTATACAAGCTTGTCCGGTAGACGCGATTGTCGGTGCAGCAAAACAACTCCATGTGGTACTTAGCAGTGAATGTACGGGTTGTGGTTTGTGCGTAAGTCCATGTCCTGTCGATTGTATTGATATGCTGGAGCTAGCTAATCCATCCTATCAGCCTGCAAAAGCGCGCCAACGGTTTAATGCCAAACAAACAAGGTTGCAGAAGCTAAAAGCGGCGGTCGCCATCGAACAAATTAATGATAAAGCGCTAAGTGCAAAAAGAGCGTATATTCAGGCGGCGATTGAACGGGTAAAAAATAAAAATCCCCTGTAAAAACAGGGGATTTTGGTGTGATACTCACTTAGCAAAGCGCTTTGCTTTCACAGGTGCTAGTTGCATCTTTTTTCCAGGTTACTTGACCGTTAGGCTGATAAGTAGGGGTTAATATATACGTAAAGTCATGCGTACTTCCCACCGTTATTTGTTGCGAGTGAGCAATAATAGCGCCATTAGTGCCAACCGATACAGACGCGACATATCCTGTAGTTCCATCAACCGCTGCAAAGGCATTGGGTATGCCATTACTCCCAGGGGCACTACAATTGCTAAGGCCTCCTTGTTGTTGTGCGCAAATTTCAACGGCAATCTTAAAGGGAGCGGTGGCTTGAACCACTTCTAAAAATTTGGCTTTATGGCTGTAGTTTAGATAGCTGGGAATGGCGACGGCAGCTAAAATGCCCACGATGGCAACAACAATCATGAGTTCAATGAGGGTGAATCCGGTTTCTAAGGGTTTTGGTGCAGCAATTTCAAGCATAGGTTACTCCGTTATTTAATAATAATATTTATTTTTAGAGTCTACGCTATTACTTTATAGCACTTCTTCTGAAAAAAGAAACGCCATTGACACTTTTACTATATAGTTAAGGTAGCTAAAGCAACCGTGTTTTGTTGTTTTTTTTCAGGAGCATTCGGATTTCTTTCAAGCAAAATAATGATGGTATAAATAAAGGCGATCGCCTGCTGACATATTAAATCAGTGTTGCGTTGACCTGTGCGAGAAAACCAGGTTTTTGCTTCTTCAAGCTGGTTTGCTAATTGAAATAGATCGGTGGCGGTATGTTCGTAAATATCTAATTTATCACCTAACATAAAATAAACCTCTCTTTGTCATCATTAGCGATGTTTTATTTGGCATGAGCTAATTTAGCAAATTTAAGCAAGAGGTTATATTGGGAATTATCCGTAAAAGCTTGGGGATTACCCTTTGTTGGGGAGTTTTGCACAGCCCCTCCAAACGGCCTGGTCATAAATTAGCTAGATTTAAAATCACCCTTAGTTACCAGCATTTCGCTTAACCAGGCATTAATATCTATTTTTTCATCTGTTGCAAAAAACTCATATCTGCCCTTGATTTAGTTCCCTCGCTCGAATCAGGTTTATTGATAACATGAAAAAACAGTGGCATGACCAAAAGCGTTAGAGGCGCCTGCATGATCAATCCTGAAATAATAGCAATGGCAAGGGGCTGTTGCATTTCTGAGCCCGTGCCAATCGCTAAAGCCAACGGTAATAATGTTAAAATTGCCGCCAACGTTGTCATCATGATAGGCCGCATTCTATTTTGGCCAGCTTCGATCAATGCTGTAAAAGAATCACGAATTTCAGTTAGATCCTGGTATTCAGAAAAATAAAATATAGCCACTTCAGTGACAATTCCTATAACCATGGTCATGCCCATCATGGAGGAAATATTCAACTCTGTGCCAGTCAAGAAAAGCCCTAAAAATACGCCACACATAGAAAGTAATGGAATAATAATAATGGCTAGTGCTATACGAAAATTTTCATAGAGAAATAATAACAATAAAAAGACTAAAGCAAATGCAGTTATGATGACCATGAGCAAACCGTGGAAAGCTATTTGCTGCTGCTGATACAACCCCCCTAATTCATAATAATCACCTTGGGGCAACAGATTCGATGTCGACATCATGTGTTTAACATCGCGCATAACAGACCCTAAATCATGGCCGCTGATGCGCGCTGTTACAGCAACCATGGGCCTTAAGTTTTCATGGTTAATTTGTGGCTGCCCATTAATTATTTTAATCACAGCGACGCGTTGTAGAGGGAATATATGACCATCAGGCGCTGTTAACAATAAGCCTTTTAATTTTTCTTCGCTGTTATAAGCATCCTGCGGCAGCATCACGCGTACACCCACGCTTTTGATTTCTGTGGTTAATTGAGTAGCCACGGTACCTGATAAATAAGTATTTAATATTTGCGTAATCTGATCTGGCGTCATGCCTTCTGCGGCAGCTTTGACAGGATCAATGTCTATATTCAAAGCGCTTCCTGCAGGATTGATGCCGTTATTGATATCAACAATACCAGGAACTTTATCGAGTGCTACTGCAACTTTATTTGCCAGTCGTGGCAATTGAGTTGAGTCTGTTGAAAATATTTTGATTTCAACAGGCTGAGGAACTGCAGTCAAATCTCCAATCAAATCTTCCATTAATTGCGCCAAATCAATATTTAATCCTGGGATTTTTTGGGTGATCTGGCTGCGAATATCATCCATGACTTTGTCTATAGGCTGTCGGGGAAAAGGTTTGAGCCTTACGAAAAAATCGCCTTCATTGGCTTCGGTAACGCCGCCACCCAATTGTGTGCCTGTTCGGCGTGAATACGTTTGTACATTCGGATTAGCTTTAATGATTTTTTCAACTTGCTCTAACAGGCGATTGGTTTCTGTCAGTGACGTTCCTGGTGCTGCGTTATAATCTAAAATAAAACCGCCTTCGTCCATTGAGGGCATAAAGCCAGAGCCCACGTGCTTATAGGCGAGTAAACCAACCAGTAAAAGTGGCAGCGTAATCATTATCGCTGAACGCACAGGACGCTGAAGAAAACGCAGCATGATTTGCTGATAGCGCTGTTGTATTTTGAACATAATTTTACCGACTTCTTTTTCTTGATAATCTTTTTCAGTTAGCAGATGCTCTGCAAGCAGCGGCACTGCAAGCCAGGTCATCAAGAATGAAATAAATAAACTAGATGCCATTGTGATGGATAGCGCTTTAAAGAAAGCGCCTGTCACGCCAGTCAGGAATGCCAATGGAATAAAAATAACCAGCGTTGCCGCAGATGATCCAATAAGCGGTTTAAAAAATTCAGAAGCTGCTGTTAATACGGATTTTTCTATATCATTCGCCTTGTTCGCTGAATGCAGACGATGAATAATATGCTCTAACATGACAATGGCATCATCAATAATTAATCCTACAGCTGCAGCCATCCCGCCCAATGTCATAATGTTAAAACTCATATTCAGTGCATAAAGCAATATGACAGTGCTGGCTAACACGGCAGGCACGACAATAATGCCGATCAGTGTAATTTTGATATGACGTAAAAACAAAAATAATACTAACGCTGCAAGCAGGACGCCAATCAGAATCGCATCACGCACACTGCTGGCAGATTCAATCACTAACTGACTTTGATCATACCAATTGGCTATTTTAATTCCTGGCGGAATTGAAGATGAAAAAGTTTTTAACTTGTTTTTGACAGCATTTGCCAACGCCACGCTGTTACTGCCAGGTTGTTGATAGATATTAATCAGCACAGCATTGTGTCCATCTGCAGTGACTTTAATCCATTGCGGTACAGTGCCCAATGTTACTGTTGCAATATCAGATAATCGTATTAATCCTCGAGAATCTGTTTTAATAATAGTTTGCTGAATTTGCTTGAGATTGTGTAATTGATTATTTGCAACGACTAAATATAACTGATAATGCTCTTCGAGTTTGCCAATCGCTGTCACAGTATTGGCTGAATTCAAAGCACTGACGACATCGTTTAGAGTGATATGATACGCCTGGAGACGCAATGGATTAATCAGTACACGATATTCAGCTTTTTCACCGCCCACAATACCTATTCTTGCGACACCGTTGACGCCAGATAATAAAGGCAAAATTTGCTCAGCAGCAAGATCTCTTAGCTGCGTCAGGGATTGTGTGTTCGATGTCAGGCTATAAGATAAAATCGGAAATTCAGTGGGATCCATTGCGCGGGCTTGCAATGAAATGCCGCTCGGCAGGATGGGTAAAAGTTTGCTGATGGCAGAATTAACTTGAAGTGCAGCCAATGTGGTATTGGTGCCCCAATCAAAATTAATCGAGATATCAGCTGAACCACGGCTTGTGGTAGAGCGGACATCCCTCACACCAGGGACTCGTCGTACGGCTTGTTCTACAGGCGTTGTCACTTGGAGCGCCATTTGATTAGCTGTCATTTCTCCTGCATCAAGATTGATCAGAACACGGGGAAATTCAACATTCGGAAATAAAGAAACCGATAATTGAAATGTTGCCATTATGCCTGCGATGGCAAGAGATAATAATAAAAATAATATCGAGCGCCTATGTTTATAAATCCAGTTAGTTGATGCTGTATTATTTTTCACGTACGGCCATCCCGTCAGTGAGTTCATAATTGCCTGATATGACTACTTTTTGTTTGGAATCAAATTTTCCTGTGATACAAACCCAATTATTTTGATTATCTCCAGTAGTGATATTGATACGATATGCGTGGTTATGAATAACCTGATAAATATAAGCATCCTGATCATCACTCAGAATAGCTGACTTAGGTACAGCCAGGCAGTGATGTTGATCTGCCAAAATATTGCCTTGTACAGGTGTGCCAGGCAAAAGTGTTGTTGCTGAATTTTTATCTAATTGGACAATAATATCGACTAATCGTGTTTTGGGATCAATCATGGCGCCAATTGATTTAATGGTACCCATGATGGTTTGATTTTTGTCTAATACAGAAACAAGCTGCACTTGCATTTTAGGTTTTAATAAACTGATTTTTGTGGGCTCTACACCCATATTAGCGACTAAATTATGACGATCAGCCAATTGCAAAACAGGCGTGCCTGCTGAAATGCGGTCGCCAGGTTTTACAAATAGGTCAGTAATGACTGCATTATATGGCGCCAACATAGCTTGTTTAGGTAATCCATTCCCTTGTTTTTGTTGAATATCAAAATTTGCTTTTGCATTGAGATGCGCTATATACGCTGATTCTACTTGAGATTTGGTGGCTAACTCTAGTCCCAATAAACGCTTGAGTCGTTTATATTCTGCGTGGGTAGATTGGAGTTCTGCTTTTGCTTGTTGATAACTCAAACCGACGGCAGGATCGGTGGCGACAAGAAGCAATAGCTTTCCTTTTGCAACAGCATCACCAGCGTTGATGAATATCTGTGTGATTTGAACCCCATACGGAAAACTCATGGTTTCAAGTGTGCTATTATTTTGATTGACAGTGCCATAAACAGGAATAGTTTGGATAATAGATTTTTGTTGAATCTGTTGAGTTTTCACCAATGCGCTGATATCACTATCATTAGGATTATTTAAGTTGGCTTTATGTATTATAGTGATTAGAATAAAAATAAATAAAATAAAAAAAATAGCATATAAAAAAGATTTCCAGGATTTTTTTATGATCATGTTATATCCTTTTTTGTCTTCATCGGTAACTGTCCACCCAACAGTGTTTGTAAACCAATACGTTGACTGAGTACATTTTGCTCTAAGCTAATTTCATCAGCTTGTTTGTTTAAAAAATCTATCTGAAACGTACGGTAAGTTAGCTCATCAATATCGCCGTCATGATAAGCAATTTTTGCATGATTAGCCGCTTTGCGCAAAACAGTTAATTCCTGATAGGTGGTGATGAGTGCCGTTTCCAATAGCGTTTGATCAGTCAGTAGCGATCGCGCATCACTATCGGCGCTGTTGATACGATATTGAAATTCATCATAAAGCCGTTGTCGAGTTGCTTTTTCAATCGCAATATTGCCCTGATTGCGATTAAAGATGGGTAAATTCAGGCCTATATTTAACCCCAGAGTTTTAACATTGCTCGTATCTCTGGCGCGCGTTAGTCCTAAGGTAATAGCAGGAAATTGCGCCAAAACAGCTTGACGGTAACGAGCATCTTCGCTTTGATAGCCTGCTTTTAATGCTAACAAATCAGGCCGGTGATTGAGAATATCTCCAAGAGAGGTCATCATTTTTTTGTTATCTAATACAGAAATATTTATTTGAGCGGCCAAAGGTAACTTGACATCAAACGAAAGACCTAACAAGTTATTCAGATCGTGATGTGTTTGATTGATTTGTCGTTTAAGCTCTGTAATTTGTTTATTCGCATTATTCATTGCTGTTAAATCAGCATCAGCAACATCTAATGTCGTATCGCCTTCTTGTAGAGCTTGTTGAATTTGTTTATAACGTGCAGACTGCAAATCACGATTTGCTTCCAAAACAGTCAATAATCTATTTTGCTCAATAGTTTTTACATATAAGAGCCGTGCCTGACTCACGATTTGCCATTCTTGCCAAAGTAAAGTCAAATTTACTTTTTCTGCTTGAGCACCAGCTTCTTTTTTGGCAAACGATCGTGTTAACAGTGCAGTTGTGTCATAACTTAAGCCATAGCTTATTCCTGTAAATGTGCTGGGCTGATTACCCGTGGGAAAATCCATCCCTAAATTGAACTGTGGATCAGGCAACAGACCTGCAGCGAAAGCTTGTGCATGAGCAATAGCCGCATCATCACGAGCCAGTTTTAAATCAGGATTATTTAAAACTGCCAAAGCGGCGACTTGATCCATGGCGTAACTTTTTTGTTTCCCTGGCAAAATATGCAGAAAAGCCGACCCTCTTGGCAAAGGTTTTTGGTGATATATAGCACAGCTAGCCAATAAAATGCTGAACAAAAAAATGCTGCATCGCTTAATAAGCATAATAACTCATCTGCTATTCATCATTCCATTTAAAAATTTTAGGTAATCGCTCATAATTTTTGCCATAATAGCAATAATGATTTTTACGGTTCAATCAATTTTTAACGTGTTGATTAAAGCTGTTTGAATTGTCCAAGTAATTGAGCCTTCTCTTGACCCAGCATCCATTTTTCGTGTGACAATGTTTTGTTTTGCGCACTAATTTCATTCATATCTAATTTCATTACAAAGCGCGAATCAATTCAACCGTAGGCGATTTTCTTTGGCCTATCAGCTCTTATGCAGCTTTTGAAACATCGAAGTAAGTAATGTCTCGTTTATCGTTACACGTAATATAACGTTTTTTCATAATTTTAAATAATCATTTTTTAATTAAATTTCTTCTCGATAAGGGGAGTTATCGCATTACAAGCCGCACAAAATGGGCTTTATGGGAAATGAATGCGGTATTAATGAGCGATCATTTGCTCAATTATGTCTGCGACTTAACATTTCGGCAGTTAATTCAAGGGGTGCTGTGTCGAAGTGAGGCGTATCATCAATTACGTCGCCATAGAGAAAAGGTCAATGGACAGCATTTTAGGGGAACCAATGAAACTCAGATCACAATATGGAACGAGTGTGCCAGTGTTAATTTTAAATGTAGCGGCCATCCGGTTAATTTGTAACTTATTTATTTACAAATTAACCGGATGACCGCAACGGGTATTACCGTGGATAGTGGTAATTTGGCTAGTGGAGATAACTAATTCTTTTAATCGTTCTCATAAACAGCCATGCCTGCGATGAAACCGAGCATGGCAGCATCTTGCGGCGAAAAATGTTGCAACAAATTTTTATTAGCTAAAATTTCGCTCGCTGATCTAATCATATGATAAGGACTATTTTTAATTCCGATAACAACGTATTCGTTTTGCCCCTGTGCGATAAGCACATACTGAATATCTGCCATAAAATTCCTTATTACCCTAAGTACTACTTAATAAAAATAATTAAACATCCCAATTGGCATCATGCTTAGCTTATAAAGAAGCAGAATTTAAAGAATGTCGTCCTATTAACTTGTTTTTCTTACCCAAAACACGCTAAATCTATTAAACTAAATCAGTAAAAACTAAACTTAGTTATTTTATGCCCAAGTTTACCGCAAAAATTACCTAATTCAATGGCTGATATCTCAAGCTTATGTAAGAGATAGCTTACAAGATGTAGAGAATATGGATAAAAGTGAATCAACGAACCTGGCCTCACCCGAAGAACGGGCGAAACGGGTACGATACGTACGAGAAGTGTTACTGCGGCTTAGGCGCCCGGAGTTCTGCAATAAAACGGGTATTACCTATGGTTCCATGCAAAATTGGGAAGATGCTCGCCATGGTGGGTTAAGAGAATTAAGTGTTAAACGCTTAATAGAAAGTTTTCAAAGCTTAGGTATTCTGAATTGCAACCCCGAATGGTTACTCTATGGGGTTGGTGAAGAACCCGTAAATCCTAACTTTGTAATCACCTCCTTGTCTGTTGCTGAAGAAGAAGTGATTGCACAAGAATTAAGTTTATTTCACCAATTAAATCCTAACGCCGTTGATTTTATCATTGCCGATGAAAGTATGTCCCCGGTTTATTTAAGGGGTGACCATGTCGCAGGTCGCCGTTTTTTTGGAGCGGATATTAAAAAAACCATTGGCTATCCTTGTATTGTACACACGCAAGCTAACATCAGTGTATTAGTGCGAATAGTACAAGCGGGCAGCCAGGCGAATCAATATACTTTAACTTGCCTAAATTCTGCTGCAACCAACGAACCATCATTATTAAAAGAGATACCGTTATTTAGCGCTGCGCCTGTTATTTGGGTGAGAAGAAAAGGAATCAGCGGCCTTGAAAATATTAAACCTAATCTAAATACTGTTCATAAGAAACAATTTTATTTGCGCTAATATCATAAGCGCTCGTGTCATCGATATAAGCATAATAATAAAGTTGTTCACCTTGCAGTGGCTGGGCGGGATAAAGGAAATTTTCCCAGGTGTCGGGCGTGGCATTTAAGTCATGATCTGTGTGAAAATAAACAATCCCTGTTTTATTTTTTAATGCAGTAATTACCGAGTCAGGCGCTTGTTCTTGTTCGGCATAAGCGAAGTAATTTTCCATGTCGGATACAGTTTTTACTGCCAGCCAGCTAGCTCTCCCTCGGCTATCAAGTAATAAAAAGCTGCCTTGATTATCCATCACATAATATTCACAAATAGCATTTACTTGGCAAAGCGCTTCAAAAAATTGCACGAAAGTGGGATCATTTAAGCAAGCGAGAGGTCGCTGCGAATTTTTAAGATTTCTATTAAAAATACTATCAGTTAATTCAATGAAATATTGTTTTTGTAAATCTTGAATGGCCTCTAGCAAAGTCTCCGTTAAATCTTGCGAGTTTTTTACAATAAATTTATGAATATCTCCCTCGTTAAACGCTTTAATAGCTAATGCTAAATCAGCTTCGCCTGTTAGCATGATTTTTTTTAAGTAAGGATTAGTTATTTTTTGACACAGTTTTAAACCGTCCATGTCTGGCATGGCATAGTCAACCACAATTACCGCGATCTCAGCAAAGCGTTTAGCATGATAAAGTGTTTGATGAATATTTCTAATATTTAAATTTAAGGTGAAATGATCAACGGGCTCTTCACTATTATTTTGCAAGCAAAATTGCGTGAAAGGTTGTAAGTCATACTCATTATTTAAGTATTGCAAAACTTGCGAGGGGTTATCTAGATATTGCCCATGTAAATAAGGCGTTAAGCCAATTTGTAAAATATCTAAAAAATCCCGATTGTCATCAATGAAAAGGGTAGTGGTAGGGTAATAACACAAACTCAGCCTGGCTTGCTTCATAATAAAATCCCGTTAATTTACAAAACCTCAATGGCAGGAAAATAAAGTACAAACTGAGTATAGTTACCCTCAACAGAATCGCAAGTAATTTTTCCATTAAAAGATTCCATTACCATTTTACAAAAAGTCAAACCAATCCCGGCGCCATGATGGATCTTGCTGAAAAAGCGATCGAAAATATGCGGTAAAATTGCGCTGGCAATGCCGCTTCCGGTGTCTTTAAAGAATAATTTATTATACGGCTTGCCGGTTTCTAACCAAATGCTAATAACGCCTTTGTTGACCTTGGCCATATGGTAAAGGGCATTTTTGATTAAATTAAATAAAATATGGGTCGCTAATAGAACATTGCCATTTACTAAGAAATCCTCTTGCCCTTGCCACTCAAGCGAGGCTCGCTGCTGTTGCCTAAAAGGATAACGTGCTAACGCTTCAGCCACACAGTTAGCGATAGAAAAAGTTTTCTGAGTATCTGAATCCAAAGCGGGCTTAACATTCATGAGCAACATATCAATAAATGTAGAAGCCCCTTTAGTTTCGGTTTCCATGGCAGTGGGCAACTTTTCCAATAGCTGCAACTGTTTGGCAGGAATTTTTGCAAGAGGAATATTAGCTTGTTCTGCGGCGCGATAAGCCTCTAATAAGCGCGGCAAATAATTCTTTAAAGCACTTGCGCCAACGCTTAAAGAAGCTAATGGGGTGCGCAGTTCGTGTGCAATGCTTGCGCTAACTAAAGTCATCCCATCCAATTTATGGCGAGTCTCCTGTAGCTCCTGCTCAATGCGCTTATGTTCAGTGATATCGAAAGAAACACCTAAAATTCCGATAATAGAACCCTGATGATAAAGCGGCGTTTTTTTCGATAAAAAGATCGCTTCCTTACCATCAGTTAATGTGGATGGTTCCTCCGCTACTTGCGAGGCTCCCGTTTGCATCACCTGCAAATCAATTTGTCTTAAAAAATCCGCTTGATCCTTCCAAGGCATTTCATAATCAGTTTTACCAATCATTGCCTCTTTAGCCAAACCTGCGTCTTCAGCTTGCAGGTCGTTGCAGCCTAAAAAAGCACCATTGGCGTTTTTCCAATAAACATGGCCAGGAATGGTATTAAGAATGTGTTCTAATTTTTGTTGGGTTTCTTGAAGTTTTAGTTCGATTTGTTTTTGTTCGGTGACATCGAAGGAAATGCCAAGTAGTCCTATTATTTCATCATTGGCATTTCTTAGAGGTGTTTTTTTTGAAAAATAAATGGCGGTACTGCCATCAGGCAAAACTAAAGGTTCTTCGATGGTATGAGTCATGCCGCTGCTCATAATCTCCAAGTCAATTTTGGTAATGGCCTCTGCTTGCGCTTTTTTTAGTTCTTCTGGTTGATTGGGGTGTATAACGTCATAGTTAGATTTTCCTATCATTTCTTTACTGCTTGCAAAGCTCATATTTTTGGCTTGAAGATTATTACAGCCAAGAAGAATACAGTTTCGATCTTTCCAAAAAACATGCCCTGGAATGGTATTAAGGATATTTTCTAGTTTTTGTTGGGTATCTTTTAATTCTTGTTCAGTGCGTTTTTTTTCAGCAAGAGAGTCGCTATGCTCATGATATTTTTCGGCCATCGTGACCCCGAAAAATATTCGCATGACGCGACACCCACGGCCGCGACCGCCCTGCGTCCACCATTATTTATCACTACGCGAT
>CAIUAS010000172.1 GCA_903897205.1 uncultured Gammaproteobacteria bacterium | reverse complement strand
GAGTTTACCAAAGCGCAAGCCAATAGGTTAACTCATGGTATGAATTAAAAGTGAATAATTATTTAAAAGCAAATAAGGGCAATGATTATGCAAACGAAAACACCGATACGCACTGAAACCGACAGCATGGGCGCGATTGAAGTTCCGGCGGAACATTATTGGGGCGCGCAAACGGCGCGTTCACTGCATCATTTTGCAATTGGTGATGAATATAAAGATCGGATGCCGCTTGAAGTGATTAAGGCGATGGCAACGCTAAAAAAGGCCGCCGCTTTAACGAATGCTGGGCTAGGTTTATTGTCCCAGGATAAAGCGGATTTAATTGTCAAAGCGGCTGATGAAATTATTGCTGGTAAACATGATAATGAATTTCCCTTGCGCATCTGGCAAACCGGCAGCGGTACGCAAACGAACATGAATGTTAATGAAGTCATTGCTAATCGTGCGATTGAAATAGCTGGTGGGGAATTAGGTAGCAAGAAACCCGTTCATCCCAATGATCACGTTAATATGTCGCAATCCTCTAACGATACTTTTCCAACTGCGATGTATATCGCAGCGGCACAAGGAGTTTCGCATAAATTATTGCCTGCTATAAAAATCTTGCGCGATGGTTTGGCGGCTAAAATGCGGGAATTTCATGATATTATTAAAATTGGGCGTACGCATTTGCAAGATGCCGTGCCGTTAACGTTAGGCCAAGAATTTTCTGGCTATGTAGCGCAATTAAATGCGGCAATTAAATATATAGAACAAAGCTTGGCAGATTTATATGAATTAGCGATTGGTGGTACGGCAGTAGGCACCGGTTTAAATGCGCACCCTGAATTTGGCAAACGTGTGGCGGCGCAAATAGCAAAATTAACAGGGTTGCCCTTTGTCTCAGCCGAAAATAAATTTGCTGCATTAGCTGCCCATGATGCATTAGTGTTTGCAAGCGGTGCTGTTAAAACTTTAGCATGTGCGCTAATGAAAATTGCTAATGATGTTCGTTGGTTAGGTTCGGGCCCTCGCTGTGGTTTGGGTGAATTAACCTTGCCTGAAAATGAGCCAGGTTCTTCAATTATGCCAGGTAAAGTCAATCCAACGCAGTGCGAAGCGATGACGATGGTTTGCATCCAAACCATTGGCAATGACGCCGCTATTGCCTTTGCCGGTACGCAAGGCAATTTTGAATTAAACGTATTTAAACCATTGATGATTCAAAATTTTATTCACTCGATTAATTTATTAGCGGATGCTAGTTTGTCTTTTAATGAATTTTGCATCGCTGGTTTACAAGCTAATCGCGATAAAATTAATGCTTACCTTAACAACTCCTTAATGTTGGTTACTGCGTTAAGTCCTGTGATTGGTTATGATAAAGCCGCTAAAATTGCCCATCATGCCTTGCACGCGGGAATGACACTCAAGCAAGCTTGTTTAGAGCTGGGTTATTTAACCGCTGAACAATTTGATCAAGCCGTACGTCCTGAGAAAATGTTAGGGCCCAGTTTGGAAAAATAAGTAAAGTGGTAAAGCTATCAGCCTTGATGAAGCGCAAGCGCAATCAAGGCGATTGGTAAACTTAAATGCTTACATTCCCCGTGAAAACCTTAACAGCAGGTCCTGTTAAATAAACGGGGTTGTTTACACCTTCCCACTTAATGAATAGCGCGCCACCGGGTTGTTGCACGTTGACAGTATTTGCTAATTTTCCTAATAAATTTCCAGCGACTACCGCTGCGCACGAACCGCTGCCGCACGCTAATGTTTCTTGAGCGCCACGTTCATAGACCCGTAAGCGAATATGATGCGCATCTATAATTTGCATGAAACCAATGTTTGCACCTTCTGGAAAAGCAGGATGTTGAGTTAATTGCGCACCCACTATTGCCACGGGAGCAGCATCAATATCCTCAACTAAAATAACGGCATGCGGATTACCCATTGAAATAGCACAAAATTCAATGTTTGTTTGCTTGATATTTAATGAATATGAAATAGCTTGTTTTTCAGTAAGAAAAGGAATTTTAGCCGGTTCCAAAATAGGTCTGCCCATATTAACAGTTACTTGATTATTACTTTCAAGTTTAAGTTCCAATAAACCTGCTAATGTTTCGACAATAATAGGATTTTTGTCCGTTAATTTCTCATCATGCAAAAACTGTGCTAAACAACGCGCGCCATTACCGCAGTTGGCAACTTCGCTGCCATCGGCATTAAAAATACGATAAAAAAAATCAGCTTGTGAATGTCGAGTTGGCGCGACCATTAATAATTGATCAAAGCCAATTCCTATGCGGCGATTAGACCATGCACGCACTAATTCAGGGGTTGGTTGAAATGATTGGCGAATGGCATCAACCACCATAAAATCATTGCCTAATCCATGCATTTTAGTAAAACGAATAAGCATAATTTTTTTAAATAGTTTTAGATTAATTTGGTATGAGATTTTATTTTTATTGTAAAGTCATCATAATACAAAAATAAGAATTGCTTGTCACTAAAAGCAATATTTCTACGGCAATAGTTTCTCGTCTGCAAATAACTCAGTCACCTCTTCACGTTGTCGAATTAAATAAGCGTTTTCACCATCAACCATAATTTCCGCCGCGCGGCCACGCGAATTGTAATTAGAACTCATGGAAAAACCATACGCTCCAGCGGAGCAGATGGCGAGTAAATCATTTTCTTTAATAGCTAAAAGACGTTCCTTGCCTAAAAAATCGCCGGTTTCACAAACGGGCCCAACGACATCGTAAAGTTGGGCGGGGGTAGCATTCTGTTTATTAATGGGAATAATGTCTTGCCAGGCGTCATATAAAGCCGGACGAATTAAATCATTCATAGCGGCGTCAATAATAGCGAAATTTTTGGTAGGCGTGTGTTTTAAATATTCTACTTTGGTTAATAAAATGCCGGCGTTAGCGACAATCGAACGCCCGGGTTCCAGAATTAATAATAAAGGATAATTTTGTAATCGCATGATAATGGCCTGGCAAAAATCAGCGATAGATAAAGGTGTTTCATCTCGATAACGCACGCCTAAACCACCGCCAATATCCAAGTGCTTTATTGAAATTCCCAATTGCTTTAATTCATCAATTAAAGGCAACAAACGATCGATCGCCGCTAAAAAAGGTGCTGGTTCTGTTAATTGCGATCCAATATGACAGCCTAAGCCAATAATATTAATATGCGATAAATGCGCGGCTTGTTGATAAGCGGCGATGGCTTCCTCATAAGCAATGCCAAATTTATTTTCTTTTAATCCCGTTGAGATATAAGGATGCGTGCCAGCGTCAATGTCTGGATTAATACGCAGAGCAACCGATGCTTTTTTATTGAGTTGTTTAGCCAGGGCATTAATGCGCAATAATTCTGGAATGGATTCAACATTAAAACAATAAATATCGGCTAAAAGCGCTTGTTCTATTTCACAAATTTGCTTACCTACGCCAGAGAATATGACTTGATTGCCATTACCTTTAGCAGCTAATACGCGCGCTAATTCGCCGCCGGATACAATATCAAAACCGGAACCTAAACGATTTAAAATATTTAAAACGGCAATATTAGAATTGGCTTTGACGGCATAGCATATTTTATGCGGAAAGTTAGCTAAGCCTTGTTGAAAGGCTAACCAATTTTGTTCAATGTGCTGGCGTGAATAAACATAAGTAGGCGTACCAAAACGGTTAGCAATTTCAGTTAAAGGCAATTGTTCTGCGTATAATTGATTATTTTTATAATAAAAAGAGGAATTTAACATTAGGCGCTCTGAATCATTTGATCTAAATGGGTTTGATTAATATTTTTTGTGGGTGATGGTAAATATAAAGGGCCCATTTGGCCACAACCGGATAATAATAGTAAAACTAGCATTATTCCTGAAAGATTTCTTAACATGAAAATAACCTCGATTAAATTATTGATGCAGCTTGCCACAAAACGGCCATGTTGTTAACTGGCAACATGGTATTTTTTAAAGCATTAGCGTAATATCGTGCCCTAATTAACTGCCGCAATTATTTATGGAGTAATATGGCTAAAACTACCTTAGATTATATTGAAATAACCCCTGGGCAAGCGCCTATTGGTAGCATTATCTGGTTGCATGGTTTGGGCGCCGATGGGCGTGATTTCGCAAATATTGTGCCTGAATTAAACTTAGCCAAGGAATTAGCGGTTCGCTATATTTTTCCGCATGCGCCCATTATTCCCGTTACTATTAATGCAGGCTATTTGATGCGCGCTTGGTATGATATCACCGGCATCGATTTGCAAAGCAGAGAAGATGTAGAAGGTATTCAACGTTCCCAGGAAGCTATCCATGAGCTAATTGAATATGAAAAGCAACAAGGTGTTCCAACGGATCGCATTATTTTGGCTGGTTTTTCGCAAGGTGGTGCTGTTGCATTACACACAGCATTACGGTATCCAGAAAAATTAGCCGGTGTTTTAGCGCTCTCAACTTATTTGCCATTAAGGCATTCATTAGCCACCGAGGCGAGTGTTGCTAATAAAAATGTTCCGGTTTTTATGGCGCATGGTGAGCAAGATAATATTGTTCCGCTGGCTTATGCTCAGATGGCACAGCAATTCTTAGAACAAAATGCACATCAAGTAGAGTTTCATACTTACCCAATGGCACATGGTGTTTGTACGGAAGAAATTGTCGATATTGCACTGTGGATGCGTAAAGTTCTCGCGTAATTTTTTATTGGAAATTTATTATTAGGAGCAAATATGCAACAGACCTTATTACAACATTTAGCTGTTCAAATTGAGGAATTAAAGGAAACCGGTTTATATAAACATGAACGTATTATCACCAGCGCACAACAAGCAGCGATTAAATTAGCCAATGGTCAAGCAGTATTAAATTTTTGTGCCAATAATTATTTAGGTTTAGCCAATCATCCCGACATTATTACAGCGGCGAAAAAAGCCTTAGATGATCATGGTTATGGTATGGCGTCAGTGCGGTTTATTTGTGGTACCCAAGATTTACATAAAGAATTAGAACAACGCATTAGCCACTTTTTAGGCTTAGAAGACACTATTTTATATTCTTCTTGTTTTGATGCTAATGGAGGTTTATTTGAAACCTTATTCACTGAAGAAGATGCCATTATCAGCGACGCATTAAATCACGCAAGTATTATTGATGGTGTGCGTTTATGTAAAGCAAAACGATTTCGCTACCATAATAATGATATGGCCGATTTAGAGAAACAATTGCAAGCGGCTAAAGATTGTCGTTATCGTTTAATCGCCACCGACGGCGTTTTTTCGATGGATGGTATTATTGCTAATTTAAAAGCGATTTGTGATTTAGCTGATCGTTATAATGCGTGGGTGATGGTGGATGATTCGCATGCGGTAGGTTTTATGGGCGAACAGGGGCGTGGTACGCATGAGTATTGCGAAGTAATGAATCGTGTACATATTATTACGGGCACTTTAGGAAAAGCCTTAGGCGGTGCATCAGGTGGTTATACCAGTGGCCCTAAAGAAGTGATTACCTGGTTGCGCAATCGCTCGCGCCCTTATTTATTTTCCAATAGTTTAGCGCCCATGATTGTCGCGGCTTCTTTAAAAGTGTTGGATTTGTTAGAAAGCAGCACACATTTACGCACACAATTACATGAGAATAGCCGCTATTTTCGCCAGGGTATGACAGCGCTCGGTTTTAATTTAGTGCCTGGCGAGCATCCGATTATCCCGGTTATGTTAGGTGATGCGCAGTTAGCGGGGCAAGTGGCCAATCACTTATTGGCAGAAGGTATTTATGTGGTTGGTTTCTCGTATCCTGTGGTGCCCAAAGGCTTAGCTCGCATTCGTACGCAAATGTCTGCTGCGCATACGCGTGAACAACTAGACAAAGCCATTGCGGCTTTTGCGAAAGTGGGTAAAGAATTGAAAGTAATTTAATTGTTTTGAGAGAGTGTTTAGATTGTGCCAGTTAGAGCGGCCGAAGATAGTATTTCCGCAAACACGCATGAATACATCCTGTAGCTTCTTGCGGCGATCCTGCCGCAAATGTTTGCTCCAATACTATCTTCGGCCGCTCTAACTAGAGAATGTTTGCATTACCTATTATATTCATTAAGAGAAAAAAATAATGAAAGCATTAGCAAAGTTAAAATCTGAACCAGGTCTATGGCTAACTGATGTTCCCATGCCGATGATTGGTCCCAACGATCTATTAATTAAAATAAAGAAAACCGCGATCTGCGGTACGGATTTACATATTTATAATTGGGATGATTGGGCGCAACGAACCATTCCAGTGCCTATGACAGTAGGACACGAATTTGTGGGTGTGGTGGCGGAAATAGGTGCTGAAGTGACGGGCTTCAAAATAGGTGATCGGGTTTCAGGAGAGGGGCATATAACCTGTGGTCATTGTCGTCGTTGTCGGGCAGGACGCCAACATTTATGTCGTAATACGATTGGTATTGGCGTCAATCGCACGGGTTGTTTCGCAGAATATTTATCGCTGCCAGCGCGTAATGCTTATAAAATACCAGACAATATATCGGATGATATCGCTTCATTTTTAGATCCGCTTGGCAACGCTACGCACACAGCACTATCGTTTGATCTAGTGGGTGAAGATGTGCTGATTACAGGGGCAGGCCCCATTGGAATAATGGCAGTGGCTATTGCAAAACATGCGGGTGCACGCCATGTGGTAATTACCGATGTGAATGAATATCGCTTAGCGCTTGCCCGCAAATTAGGCGCTACCCTCGCAGTAAATGTCCAACAGACTTCTTTAAAAGAAGTGATGACGCAATTAGAAATGACGGAAGGTTTCGATGTAGGGTTAGAAATGTCTGGTCATCCAACCGCTTTTAATGACATGTTAAAACATATGGTGCACGGCGGTTATGTGGCTTTGTTGGGTATTTTGCCAAAGCAAACAGCAATTGATTGGGAGCATGTTATTTTTAAAGGATTAGTGCTCAAAGGAATTTACGGCCGCGAAATGTTTGAAACCTGGTATAAAATGATCAGCATGTTGCAAAGCGGTTTAGATGTAAGTTCCGTATTAACCCATCAATTTCTAGTCGATGAATTTCAACAAGGATTTGCTGTATTAAATAAAGGTCAGGCAGGTAAAGTTATTTTAAATTGGGAATAAGTTATGTCAGGTCCAGGTGCGTTAGAAAAAATTGAGCTTTCGGGGTTTAAATCCATAAAGAAACTGGATTTAGAAATGCGTGACTTAAATATTCTCATAGGGCCAAATGGTTCTGGAAAATCAAACTTCATCAATTTTTTTCAATTCATGTATAAAATTGTACAAAAAGATCTGCAATTTTATGTAAGCTCAAAAGGCGGCGCCGATCCATTTCTTCACTTTGGAAAAAAAGAAACACCCGAAATTAAAATCAAACTTTATTTTCCCCCTAATTCTTATGAGGCGATTTTATCCGCTACGCAAGATGATAGTTTAATATTCAAGCAAGAAAAATGCTGGTTTCATGGTGATCAGAAAATAAATTACATTGATAGAACAGATCTTCATGAGCTTGCTGCTCCTGGAAGCAAAGAGAGTGGTTTGCCGCTTCCAGGAACTTTTCGTGCTCCTAATCATGTGGCGAGATACTTAATGGACTGGAAAGTTTATCATTTTCACGACACCAGTGAGACGGCAAAAGTAAAAGGCCAGAATAGCATTCATGATAATCAACAATTTTCTTCACAAGGGGAAAATCTGGCGGCTTTTCTTTTTTCAATTCAAGACAAACCAGCCTATACCAAGATAATAGAAACCATTCAAAGAATGGCGCCTTTTTTTCACAGTTTTATTTTGCATCCGGAAAAGAATGCTCCGGATAGCATTCGCTTGCGCTGGAAGCACAAAGGCTCAGATGCCTATTTTGATGCCCACAGTTTATCGGATGGTACTTTGCGCTTTATCTGCCTGACAACGTTATTGCTGCAACCAAAATTGCCAACAATGATTTTGCTTGATGAACCTGAGCTGGGACTGCATCCTTACGCCATACAACTTCTTGGGGGAATGCTGAAAAGCGCTGCTAGCAATCAAAAAACTCAGATTATCGCTTCCACTCAATCAGTTACGCTCGCTAATCAATTAGATTGGCAAGATCTTATTATTGTTGAGCAAATCGACAATGCCTCTCGTTTTAGCCGCCTCACAGAGGAAAATGTTAAATCATGGTTAGATGATTATAAGATAGGCGATATGTGGGAAAAAAATCTAATCGGAGGTACTCCTTAATGCTTAGAGTAGCAATCAGTGCTGAAGGTTCTACTGAACGAGAATTTATATCAAGCGTGCTACAGCCTTATTTTTCCGACAAAAATATTTTTGTTTATCCTGTGGATCTTCGCGGAAATGTAAGTATCGATAAAGCAATGCCTGAACTTAACAAGCTATTATATAATTATGACGCGGTTACGACATTGTATGATTTTT
>CAIUAS010000171.1 GCA_903897205.1 uncultured Gammaproteobacteria bacterium | reverse complement strand
GTGTTAATACCAGCTTACTGTTAATTAATTTCATTTAAGTTCCTAATGCTAAGCCGATTCCAATTCGCATTAATGGCATCACAATTAAAATAGTTAATAATTTTAACCCGATTAATACCGGGATAGGGGACAAATCAAATCCTGCGACATAAGGCAATATTCGTTGCACGGGCCTTAATAAAGGATTACTGAGACGGTGTAAAGTATCAATAATAGGGCTATGCGCTAAGGGGCTAAACCAACTTAAAATAGCGAGCGCTAAAATAGCATAGAAAAATATATTAAGACCCTGGCCCAATATTTCCGCAAAAGCCAACACAATTAATCCGCCTAAGGTTGGCATACCTGCAATTTGAATCCACACCAAAATGAAAAGTTTAATGAATTCTAGCAAAACCAATAAAATAATCGCGGCAATATCAATGCCGTGTAAAATTGGAATCACGCGGCGCATAGGGCTTAGCGGTAAGTTAGTTAATCTCACTACAAACTTAAAAACTGGATTGGTAAAATCCGCACTGACCCACTGCAACATAATTCGCAGCATTACGATAAAAATATAAATATCAAAAACGGATGAAATTAAAAATAAGCCTGCATTGTCTACTATATTCATGTAACTTTTCTCTTAAAATTTATATTCAAAATTTAGCGGCTTGCTGTCGGTGGCCCGGGGCCCTGTCGCTGCGGTACTCATTAATTTGCTAATTCTTCTGCGCGCGCTTTCGCCGCTTGCAGTGCTTGCGCAAATAAATCAGCGATACCTCCTTCTTCCAATACGGTTAAGGCGCGCTCGGTAGTACCGTTGGGCGATGTGACCCGCTGACGCAAGTTAATTAAACTAGTTTCACTTTCCAAAGCCATCCGTGCTGCCCCTAATGCTGTTTGCAATGTTAATAAATGTGCTACTGCTTGCGGCAAACCTAATTCAATACCGGTTTGTTCCATCACTTCCATGATGCGAAAAAAATAAGCAGGACCGCTACCGGATAAGGCGGTTACTGCATCTAATTGATTTTCCACTTCAAGCCAAACGGTAACGCCAACTGATCGCATAATCGATTCCGCCTGATTCTTTTGCTTTTCATTAACCATTAAATTGGCATGCAAGCCAGTGGCGCCGCAACCAATTAAGGCCGGCGTATTTGGCATGCAACGCACAACCGCTACTTCACCTCCCAGCCACTGGGATAAACTCGCCTCTCGAATACCCGCCATAATGGATAGCACTAATGGCTTTTTGGTTTGTACTACGGCCGCCAATTCACTGAGCACTGATTCTGCGGCTTGCGGCTTTACGGCCAAGACCAATACATCCGCCTTCTGCGCCACCACCTGGTTATCCGGCGAGGTGTTAATTGCAAAATGAGCCCGTAATTCTGCTAGTTTTTCTGCTTGAGGATCGCTCGCCCAAATTTTAGCTGGCTCATAACCACTGGCTAACAAACCGCCGATAATTCCCTGCCCCATATTACCACTGCCAATAAAACCAATCGTTACTTCTTGCATGATCCAACTCCCGCTAGTGAGGTAAATTCACTTTACCACTTTATTAATCCTAATAAAAAGAGCAAATCTTTGTTAATATCAGTGCCGACATAGGCTAACAGAATAATAGTCAAATAGGAGATATCATTGATTAATTTATTATTAATTGCTATCGGCGGCGCCATCGGTTCCATCTTACGTTATCTTACTGCTAATGGCGTGTATGCCATGGTAAGCCGCGATTTCCCATACGGAACTTTAATTGTTAATGTAATAGGTTCGGGAATAATGGGATTTTTAACCATCCTTATTTTAGCGCGTTTCAGTGATTCTTCCGGCCATTTACGTAGCCTATTACTAGTGGGCCTAATGGGAGGGTATACGACATTTTCGGCTTTTTCTTTCGAAACTTTTTATCTTTTTCTCAACGGCCACTTCCTTCGTGCACTGCTAAACATCTTATTAAGCGTGGCCCTTTGCCTATTAGCCACCTGGCTTGGTTTTATAATGGCCATGCGCTTAAGCGCCATATAAATCTCGTAGCGATATGCTGTTTGTTTATATTTTTGCAAGCTTCTGCATTAAGACAAATTGACTCACAATAATTGCCAACGAAAATTAATTTTGTACTATAGTTTTAATATCAGGCAATGAAAAAATAAATAGTTTAACCAGCAGAGGAAGGCAAATAACATGTGGGCAAACAGTATTTTAGAGTGGTTTATTCACTCCAGGTTAAAGCAACAATCAATACTCACTTTCTCGCGCGCCAAGATCATTGTGAGCACTGGCGTTATTGCAGCAGGCGCGGTCCCTCTATACGCAGGGGTCTTTTATTTTTTGGGTCATCCTCTCGGCGCACTTGCGTGTATCAGCATAGGTATATTTATCTGCCTAGCTTTATGTGTGTTGAAATTCTTCGGACGAATTAACCTGGCCCGAGAGATTATTCTAACCGCACTATATTTGGGACTAAACTATCTAAGCTATAGCGAAGGCGGCTTAATTACACCCGCTACTTTTTGGCTTATATTAATACCCATAATGGCGGTATTTTTAGGAGGGGTGCGCTCTGGTGTCATTTGGCTGGGCCTCTGTATCTTTACTATATTAATGATGTACTTACTCCATACAGCGCATTTTATTTTTCCGCTAACACCAGTTACCAATGTACTTTTACTAACCGCGCTCTCTATCATAGGCTTAACTTGCATTGTTATGGCGCTCATATACTACTTTGAGATGGCTAAAATAGAAGGTTTTATAGCACTGCAAAAAGCAGCGCACATTATTGAAGAAAAGAATACAGCCCTACTGAATGTCAACCAAGAACTCGACTCATTAGTTTCCCGCACCAATGCTATTTTAACCGCAGTGGCTGATGGCATTATCACCACAGACTCTCAAGGCAATATTGAAAGTTATAATCACGCCATTATGGAAATGTTTAGTTATAAAAATTCTGATTTACTTGGGGTAAACTTGCAAAAATTATTCAGCTGTTCTCAAGCAACACAAAGCAGTTCATCGGAGTATGTTTTTGCATTAACTAATATCTTGAACACTGAAAATATACCACATGAATTAATTGGCTTTCGTAGCGACAACTCCTCGTTTCCCTTAGAACTCGTCATCTCAAGAATTGAGCTAAATGGCAATACTACTTATATCTGCGCAATCCACGATATGACTGAACGCAAAAAAACCGAGGATCATTTAGGCTATCTCGCACATCATGATCATTTAACTGGTTTGCCTAATCGCAGTTTATATGAAGCCTTATTAAATAAAGCGATTACTCACGCTCAACGAACTGGAAAATTTTTTGCGCTATTTTTTTTAGATGTAGATTATTTCAAAAATGTGAATGACACTCTAGGGCATGATATTGGTGATTTATTATTAAGAGAAGTAGCTACCCGTATCAGCAAATGCTTACGCAAAGGCGATACGGTTGCTCGCTTAGGCGGTGATGAATTTACGATTATTTTAGATGAATTAACCGATATTATTCATGCAGCTAAAATTGCCCAAAATATTTTAGAGACGCTCAATGAACCCGTCATTTTAAATGGTTATGAAATACTTGCCAGCGCCAGCATGGGGATCGCTATTTATCCAAATAATGGCGAGGACGCAGCAACGTTAACAAAACATGCTGACATGGCTTTATATAAAGCTAAAGAAAAAGGGCGAAATAACTATCAATTCTATAATGTCGAATTAAATACACAAAGCCTCTCACAAATTACTTTAGAAAATAACTTACACCATGCCTTGCAGTTAAATGAGCTACAAGTACATTATCAACCCCAAGTTGATATTAAGACAAATCAGGTCACTGGCATCGAAGCTTTGGCACGTTGGTATAATCCTACTTTAGGAACCGTTAAACCCGATGCTTTTATACCTATCGCTGAAAAAATAGGCTTGATTGCGCCCATTAGCGAATGGGTCATTAAAACAGCTTGCCTACAATTTCAACAATGGTTAACAGAAGGCCTCGTTAAACCTTCGTTAAAAATATCCTTTAATCTTTCCAGCGCCCAATTAAAGCAAGAAAATTTACCGGCTATTATTAACAAAATATTAAACGAAACACATACCTTGCCTGAAAATATAGAATTAGAACTCACAGAAACGGCTATTTTACACGATCAAAAAAGGGCAGTTACTATTTTAAAACAACTCGATAACTTGGGAATTTGTATCAGTATTGACGATTTTGGCACTGGTTATTCTTCCTTAAGTTACCTCAAGCGCTTGCCAGTCCACACCTTGAAAATTGATAAATCCTTTATTCAAGACTTAACGCTTGATAAAAATAATGCATTAATCATTAAAGCTATTATCGCTTTAGGCCATGGTTTAGAATTTAAAGTGATCGCAGAAGGGGTAGAAACTACTGCACAATTCAGCTATTTAGAACAAAACCATTGCGATCAGGCCCAAGGCTACTATATCAGCGCCCCTCTGAGCGCTGAAAGCATGACTACTTTCTTAAATAGTAGAAATTAGTACTCGAAATGTTTTAAGATAGCGTTTATCTCTAATTTTCATATCCTATCAAGAAGACATTTCATGAGTATATTAAACATATCCGCTTACAAATTTGTTAATTTTTCCCAAACTGAGTTACTGACTTTAAAACAAAAACTAAAAGATAAAGGAACCGCCTTAAACCTTAAAGGCACTATTTTACTGAGCACCGAAGGCATTAATCAGTACCTTGCAGGCCCTGTGGAGGCAATCGCTGAGTTTAAAAATTTTTTAGCCGAAATGCCCGCTTTCGCGAATTTATTCTATAAAGAAAGCTGGTCAAAAACCCAACCTTTTGATCGGATGATCGTTAAAATCAAAGCTGAAATTATTCCTTTCAAAGCTGATAACATCGCGCCCGCCACCTTTACCGCCCCCCACCTTTCGCCAGAAACCCTTAAACAATGGTATGAAGAAAAACGTGACATGGTTGTACTCGACACCCGCAATGATTACGAAATCCGTATTGGCAAATTCGCTGATGCCATTCACTTAAATTTACAACACTTCCGTCATTTCCCTGACGCTGCCAAACAAATAATGGCAGAATTAAAAGACAAACCTATCGTAACCTACTGCACCGGCGGAATCCGCTGTGAAAAAGCAGCCGCCTGGATGTTACAAGCGGGATTTAAAGAAGTTTATCAATTAGATGGCGGCATTTTAAACTATTTCGAACAATGTGGCGGCGCTCATTATGAAGGCGAATGTTATGTTTTTGACCATCGTGTTGCTATTGACAGCCACTTAGCTGAGCAAAATGTGTCTTTGTGCCAGCAATGTCAGGATCCCTTAACGCCCGCAGAACGCACACCAGGCAATACCTTATGCGCCCCTTGCCATTCCAACACGCAACCCATGGCCGCTTAATGGAAATCACACTGCAAAATATTCTTAGTTTATTAAACCTAGCAGAACGCTTAAAAAGTGTTATGCGTCACAGCTGGTTATCCAGTGGCCGACAAGAAAGCGTTGCTGAACACAGCTGGCGTTTAGCGCTAATGGTTATTTTACTAGCGCCCCACAGCCAACAAAAAATCAACGTTGAAAAAGCGCTGCAAATGGCCATCATTCACGATTTAGTTGAAGCAATAACAGGTGACATTCCTATTTTTGAAAGCCAAGAACCCGCACGAAAACAACAAAAAATAATAGCTGAACAACAAGCCATCGCTGAAATAAAAAATATTTTAAATAATTCCTTGGGTGACGATCTCTACATGCTTTGGCAAGAATATGAAGATAAAACCAGCATAGAAGCTAAATTTGTTAATGCCCTCGATAAAATAGAAGCACAACTTCAACATAATGAAGCGGATTTATCGACGTGGCTTGAACAAGAAAAATTGATGCTGTTTCAGCATCACTGGATCGATCGACACTGTGAATTTGACGAAACTATTTGCTTATTAAACTCTCTCGTTAAACAACAATCTATCGCTAAATTAACGAAGCATGGTGAAAATATCGAATCTCTGCGGGTAGAGGCGAAAGCTAGTATTAGTGATTAGTGACATCACATATTTTGACTTAAATAAGTACGTTTTCCTTATTAAATATCTGCGCATTTTCATGCTACAGTAAGTAGGATCCGTTGTAAAAAGCAGCCGCCTGGATGTTACAAGCTGAAACTAAAGAAATTTAGTTCCTTAAGAAATAACTAATACACTTGAAATCAATTGACAAGTAAGCCAGTATCTAACCATCAATCGCTATTAATAAAAAAAAACGTTCATCATAAAATGCTAACACCGCAAAAATTACTGCATGATATTTTTGGTTATTCTACCTTTCGCGGTGAGCAAGCGGCTGTTATTGATGAATTAATTCATGGCAGAGATGTTTTAGTATTAATGCCTACGGGTGGCGGTAAATCGCTTTGTTATCAAATTCCTGCTTTAATGCGCACCGGCGTTGGTATTATCATTTCGCCGTTAATTGCACTCATGCAAGATCAGGTCGATGCTTTATTACAATTAGGCGTAAAAGCCGCCTGTTTAAATTCAAGCATCGCTAATAAAACAGCTTATCAAATTGAACAACAACTCCTAAAAGGCGAATTGGATTTATTATATGTAGCGCCCGAACGTTTAATGACGCCGCGTTTTTTACAATTATTAGAACAAAGTCGCATTGCTTTGTTTGCCATTGATGAAGCTCACTGCGTCTCTCAATGGGGCCATGATTTTCGACCAGAATATGTGCAGCTATCTATTTTGCATGAACGTTTTCCTAACGTACCGCGCATTGCGTTAACCGCCACGGCGGATGCAATTACCAAACGTGAAATAATCGAACGGCTCAACTTACAACAAGCTCGGGAATTTACTGCTAGTTTTGACCGACCTAATATTCGCTATTCCATTAATCAAAAACGCAGTGCACGCGAACAATTACTTAATTTTTTAGAAACGAATAATCATCGAGAAAATGCGGGCATTGTTTATTGCCTCTCACGCAAAAAAGTAGAAGAAACGGCGCAATGGTTAACTGAAAAAGGTTGGCTTGCCTTACCTTATCATGCTGGTTTAAATAACCAAACGCGCCAGCAAAATCAACAGCGCTTTTTGCGTGAAGAAAATATTATTATGGTGGCAACTGTCGCTTTTGGCATGGGAATTGATAAATCGAATGTGCGCTTTGTTGCTCATTTAGATTTACCTAAAAACATCGAAGGTTATTATCAAGAAACTGGGCGCGCGGGCAGAGACAGCCTCCCTGCTGATGCGTGGATGGTATACGGTTTAAGCGATGTGATCACGCTGCGCCAAATGTTAGAAAGTTCAGAAGCTAATGATGAACGTAAACGGTTAGAAAAACGTAAACTAACTTCCTTACTTGGTTTTTGCGAAACCACCCTTTGCCGCCGCCAAGTCTTACTCAATTATTTTGGTGAAGCTTATATAAAAGCTTGCGGTAATTGTGATAATTGCTTAAATCCCGTTGAAACCTGGGATGGCACGGTCGCCGCACAAAAAGCGTTATCTTGTGTTTATCGCACCGGCCAACGCTTTGGCGTTAAACATATTATCGATGTTTTATCAGGCAAAGACACCCCACAAATTAAACGATTCTGTCACCATCAATTAAGTACCTATGGCATTGGCAAAGAATATGCTTCCCAACAGTGGGACAGTATATTTCGACAATTAGTCGCCGCCGGTTATTTAACCGTTGATATCGAAGGTTATGGCGGTTTGAAATTAACTCAAGAAAGTCGCGCGATTTTAAAAGGGGAACAAAGCATTGCTTTTCGTAAAGATCCGCCGCCGGCAACCAAAAACAAATCCAGCAAAAAGTTCACTAAAATTAAAATATCCGCTGACGGCAATCAATTCGCCGAAGAAATTAGTATTGATCAACCTTTATTACAACTATTAAAAAATGTTCGCATGCAACTAGCACGCGAACAAGGCGTACCGCCTTATGTTATTTTTCACGACAGCACCTTAATTGAAATGCAAGCCAAACGCCCACAAACGCTAGCAGCGTTTTCGGAAATTTCTGGCGTGGGACAACATAAATTAGAACATTATGGCGAGATATTTTTAGCCTCAATTCGGAGTTTTGATGGCTTCGAAAAACTAAGCTGATATGCCTAATATATGGATTTTTCTTAGCCAAAGAAAATCTTAAAAAAAAATTAATCCATTCTGGCATGACATCTCCCTTAACTAATCAACTTCAAAGGAGAGTGAGAGTTAATTTTTTCGCATCCTCATATCCACCGGCGGAGCCACGGTGGCCTTTAAAGAACCGCTTCTACTATTAAATCCTGCGTATCTACGCGACCCTGATCATCCACTACACGCACCCGATATTTTCCTGGTTTTGCCACCCAGCTTATGGGCTGGTTAACAGCGCTCTCGCCAATAAAACGATTATCGAGAAACCAGTAAACTTTTTTAGTATCAGCAGAAACACTGGCATAAAATAAAATCTTTGTAGTTTGCTTCAGTCTTGCCGCATAAATTAAGCTCGCTTGTGGTGAAATTATCTTAGGTGGATTTGTTTCATCGACATGATGCAAGCGCGAACATTCCGCATTAAAGGCAGGTGGGATTTGCCGTTGCACACCTGCTTGGGCAAACAGCTTTAATAAATCAGAAGGCCAAAATTCATATAGTTTAAATTCTGTATTTTGATCAAAATGGCAGGCGCGCAGTTGCGTTTTTTTATCAATGGCAACCTCACGATAAATATTATCGGATTTAATAGGCGACTTACCTGGAATAAACCAGGTGCTAATCACCTGCGGACAAGAACGCGTGGCTAGCAAACCTGAGGCATCACACACCTTTACTTTAGTCAGGTTTAATTTTTTTAGATCGTAATTTAACGAGGCTAATGTTTTTTGCTGACTACTGATGGCGTTAATAATAGCAAAAAATAACGGCGCTGCACTTTGCGCGCCGACAAAGCTAGGATTGCTTTTACCACTAAAATCGCCGATCCAAACAGCCAACACGTATGGACCAAATACGCCGACCGACCATGCATCTCGATAACCTGAAGAAGTTCCTGTTTTCCACGCCACCTTGATTGATGGATTCGCCG
>CAIUAS010000170.1 GCA_903897205.1 uncultured Gammaproteobacteria bacterium | reverse complement strand
TTTGTAAACTATGAGCAAAATGATCTGCTCACTCCCAATCATTTTAATGTATTCGAGCCAATGATGGCGCCGGAGAAAGTCATACAACCTGAAAAACTAGAGCTTGTGCTAGTTCCACTAGTCGCCTTTGATAAACAAGGTAATCGCTTAGGCATGGGCAGTGGTTATTACGATAGCACCTTTGCATTCTTACAAAATCAAAAACGCCCCACCAAACCCTATTTACTGGGCTTAGCCTACGAATGGCAATGCTGTGATAGCACTTTTACAGAAGCATGGGATATCAAATTAGATGCAGTGGCTACTGAAAATACTATTTATGTATTTTAATTAATTAAAATGGCCATGCAAAAATTAGCTTATAAATACTGGGTAGTCATCATTTCCACATTAGTTTTATTTTTAGATCGCTTAGATTCCAACATCGTTAATGTCACCTTCCCTACTTTAGCAAAATATTTTCACATACCGATTGCCAACACCAGCGCAATCAATACCAGTTTTGTATTAGCGTTAGCTATTTCAATTCCTATTAGTCAGTGGTTAGGCGATCGCTTTGGTTTAAAGCGCGTCTTTATATTAACGACTGCCCTGTTTGGCCTGGCCTCTTTCTCCTGTGCTTTTTCGCCTAATTTCGACACCATGATTGGCTTGCGTTTCTTGCAAGGCTTTGTCGGCGGCCTCATTATTCCGATCGGCATGACCATGGTCTATCGCAATTTCGATCACAAAGAATACCCCAGCATACTCAGTTATATGTTCATGCCGACATTAATAGCGCCTGCCATCGCGCCCGCGTTAGGAGGCGCTTTTATCGAATGGTTAAGCTGGAAATGGGTATTTATTTTTAGCGCACCAGTTTGTTTATTCGCTGTCATCCTCGCATTATTAAAATTACGCGAAGAAAAAACCACCGATAAAGAACCCTTAGACTGGCGGGGGTTTATTTTAATTAGCAGCGGCCTAAGCTTATTACTTTATGCGCTTAGTTTAGCCAAAAATGTTAATGCAGAACTATATCCCCTGTATTATGGATTGTTAGCTATCTTGCTCATTACTCTCTTTATCTGGCATGAAAAACAAACCACTTATCCTTTAATTGACCTGTATTTTTTTAGAAAAAAATTATTCATTCAAGCCAATTTAATTCAATTAACTTTTCAAGTTTGCCATTACAGTTCTTTTTTCTTAATAAGTATTTATTTACAACTTGGCGCGCGAATGTCTGCCCTGGAAACCGGCGCCATTATCGGCATGCAAGCATTAGGCGCTTTATTCATAAGCCGCTACTCGGTAAAATTATTTCATCGACATGGCCCCGGCGTACCTATTATTATAGGTTTAATCGGAGTAGCGCTCATCAGTGTCAGTATTTTGTATATTCGCTCGCCCGAGCAATTTTTTGTCGGCGGTTTCTTACTTTTTCTGCGAGGTATTTTTACCGGCCTCTGCGGGGTACCGATTCAAATGTTAAGCGTGATAGCTTTTAATAAAGAGCAAGCGGGTAAAGCCAGCGCTATATTTAATATAACCCGCCAAATTGCAATCAGCGTCGGCATTGCTTTATTTTCTTTATTAATCGCTTATAATTCACCAAGCGCTAATGACATAACCTCCTTAAATTATCATGATTTTTATCTGTCTTTTTTATTAATTCCTGTTATGGCAATTTTAGGAATAATCATTACATTAACGATTGATAATAATTATCATAGGAATATCTAATGCAATATTGGCTAATGAAATCCGAACCCGATACCTTTAGCATCGATGATTTAGCGAAAAGGCCCCGGCAAATTGAGCCATGGGATGGCGTGCGTAATTATCAGGCACGTAATTGGTTGCGAGATGGCATGAAAGTAGGTGATTTAGCATTTTTCTATCATTCGAATTGTAAAACACCCTGCATTGCCGGCATTCTTGAAATTGTTAAAGCCGGTTATCCCGATGAAACTGCATTTGATCTTGACAGCAAATACTATGACCCTAAAAGCACTTTGGAAAATTCACGTTGGTATTGTGTCGATGTAAAATTAATTAAAAAATTCTCAAAAATTATTAGCTTAACTGAATTACGCCAACATCCCGCACTGCACAATATGCGCTTGCTACAAAAGGGGAGCCGTTTGTCTATCATGCCTATAACTGCCGAAGAATGGCAGCATATTTTAATGTTACAAGCTGTGTAATAGTAAAATTCACACTAACTATCTCGAACAAATTTTCAGATTTTGTGTGTTAATGTATCATGCTAGCGAAGTGTTTTTTTTCTTGCTATGCAATTCCATACAAAGGCGTTCTATCTTAATAATCCAATGATTAAATCTTTGGCATTTCTCTCGAATGTTTTGCAAACCAATTTTTTGGCAAATAATTGGCCCATGCAATTTTTTATTATATCCAGGAAACAAACTTACGAGACGCCTCGAAGGGCAAGTGTCATAGCCATTATTAATGTTTTCTGCTTCACCACATTGTTTGATTATAGCTTTTAATTCTGATGAATTATCGGGTTGTTGCATTTCACTCGCGATCACATCGGGATTGCTAAACAACAACGCTTCAAATTCATATTGCTGTATATAAGGAATAAATTTATCCTGTTTTTCTACAGATGTTTTT
>CAIUAS010000169.1 GCA_903897205.1 uncultured Gammaproteobacteria bacterium | reverse complement strand
CATGGTCAATGCTGCCCAATTACATATCCCCTTATTGGTTAATATTGGTATAGGCGCCAATTGGGATGAGGCGCATTAGAGAAACACCGCTCTTAAAATAACTACACGCTTTTTTTAAAGCAGTATCGCTAATGCACCTGCATAATTTTAAGAGTTTCTATAAGAATTAACTGATTGAACTGGCTGAAAAAGTTCCTTTATAGCCGCTCCAGTAGAATATAAATCAATTACAATTTTCCCCATGTCTTGCGGCAGAATTTCTCTGCCATTAATCGTTGAAGTCCCTAGCTGATGTGATACTTCCTTCCCAACTAATTGGGGTGGTATTTGAATCTTAAAACACCAATCATCTTTGAAACCAGACCGTCCTGCCGCAAGCATGGCTGCAGATTTTTCATCTTCGACAGCAAAGAATGCTCTCTTATCATCATCTTGTTCACAAATCGCTATTTTGAGGTATTCACCCACTGTATTATCATTTATGACTTCATTTGAAATATTTCTAGAAAACACATACAGAGTTGTCTTCTCCTCATTAGTTTTTTTAGCCAATGCTTCGCGTTTACTGTCGCCAAATAGGGTTGTAGCTGCTGTGCTTTTCATTGGTTCTTTTTTAGGATCAGCCTTGCCGAACGGCATAGCCACATCGATTTTTATTGAATTCATTTCAGTATCTGTATTTTTATTAGATACCGGTCTAACCTGGGTTTTACTGCTGAAAAATTTCATAATTATTTAACCTCATTTAAGTTATATTAAAAAATTCCACCTATCCCACTTCAAGAGTTATAACCATGTAAAGCTGGTGCGGTATATAAGTTAATAATAGACCACAAACCTTAAGGAAATATTAAAACGCGGATCAAAATTTTTATAAAAAACTCCATACCCAAATTTGTCATTATTTTAACCGAGACTTATTCAGCTTATATTTACAACATGTTACACTACGCCCGCCTCTATATTCGTATAGTAGGTAACTAGTTCATTTTATTCACTTAATAAACGCCTATTATAGCTTTTGAAACGTTTTATAATCTTGGCTATACTATAGGCATGTAACTGATGCATGGAGAAGCTTATCATGTCTAAGGGTCAATCCTTACAGGATCCATTCCTTAACGCCTTACGTAGAGAAAAGGTACCTGTCTCTATTTACTTAGTTAATGGAATTAAGCTACAAGGGCTCGTAGAGGCTTTTGATCAATTTGTGATACTGTTAAAAAACACAGTAAGCCAAATGGTTTATAAGCATGCAATCTCCACTATCGTACCAGCACGTCAAGTTAAATTGCATGGAGCTGAGCAGGATGATTCAACACATGAACCATTCACGGATGATAGCTCTGAACCTTCCTAATGTTTGAACGCCCACAATTTGGTAACTCAGCCATTCTTGTAAATATTAGTTTCCCCGGCCATATCGCTGAGGAAGCTCTTAGTGAATTCAAAGAATTAGCGTTAGCAGCTGGAGCCGATATTGTGGGTATTATTACTGCTCAACGCACAAATCCTGAACCAAAATACTTTATAGGAAGCGGTAAAGCTGCGGAAATCCAAAGCTTAGTTAGCGCCACTCAAGCTGAGCTAGTGTTATTTAATCATGAATTATCACCTGCCCAGGAACGCAATCTAGAACGCTTATTCGAATGCCGCGTTTTGGATCGTACGGGGCTTATCTTAGATATTTTTGCACAACGCGCTCGTACTTTTGAGGGTAAACTTCAAGTCGAGCTTGCGCAATTGCAGCACATTGCGACACGCCTTGTACGTGGCTGGACTCACTTAGAGCGCCAACGAGGCGGCATTGGCCTGCGCGGGCCGGGTGAAACTCAGTTAGAAAGCGACCGTCGCTTAATTCGCCATCGTATTAAAACGATCAAACAACGTCTTGAGAAAGTGAGACGGCAACGGACCCAAGGTCGTCGCGCACGCCATCGCTCTGAAATCCCAACCGTTTCAGTCGTTGGCTATACCAATGCCGGCAAATCTACCCTATTTAACCGATTGGCGCGCGCAGATGTTTATGTTGCCAATAAACCTTTTGCTACATTAGATCCTACGCTACGCCGCGTTGAATTGCCCAATGGCACACCACTCATCCTGGCGGATACCGTAGGATTTATCCGTGACTTGCCCCATGATTTAGTAGATGCATTTCGCGCTACCTTAGAAGAAACTCAAAAAGCAGATTTATTATTGCACGTGATTGACGCCAGCAATAAAAATAAAGAAGCACAAATAGAACAGGTAAACGCCGTCTTAAAACAAATTGATGCACAAGAAATACCTCAATTAATTATTTATAATAAAATTGATTTATTAACCGACATTCAACCCCGTTTGGACAGAGACTCAAATGGCACTCCTCGCCGTGTTTGGGTTTGCGCCACAACAGGCGCCGGTTTTGATTTATTGCAGCAAGCGCTCAGTGAATTATTGGCAAAAACAGTTATCTATAAAGAAATTAGATTATCACCTGAGCAAGGCCGTCTACGCGCAACCTTATATGAATTAAACGCCATTGATAAAGAACAGCTCGATGAAAATGGCAACTGGTTACTATCGATTCGTTTAAGCACGGCTGATTATGCAAAATTATTTCCTTAAAAATCGTTAACTATAAAATTCAACCCTAGGTAATCTATGGCAACCCCAATAACAAAAACAAATTTTTTCAAAATGGCGAGCCCATTATTGTTAATTATTTTCATCGATGGTATGGGCTTGGGCCTATTATTTCCGATTTTAAATGCGCTCATCATGGATCCAAATGGTGGTTTTTTCATCCATCAACTAACGGGAAATTCACGCAATCTCATTTATGGACTTACGGTAGCTATTTATATGCTATGTTGGTTTTTTGGCGCCGCTCTATTAGGCGATCTATCCGATCAAATCGGCCGACGCCGCTCATTATTAATTTGTTTATTAGGCGCTTCTGGCGGGTATTTACTATCTGCTTTTGCGGTAATGATACATAGTATTTCGCTACTAATCCTCGGCCGTATCATTGCCGGCTTCACTTCAGGTAGTCAACCCATCGCACAAGCGGCTATTGTCGACATCAGTGAACCTGAACATAAAGCCCGTAATTTAGGCTTCGTTTTACTTTGTTTATCACTAGGCTTTGTCTTCGGCCCATTATTAGGCGGTGTTTTATCTGACCCCAGCATTATTCCCTGGGCAACTTTCGCTACTCCACTTTATTTTGCCGCTTTCCTTTCATTAATAAATGCCGGTCTTTTATCGCTATTATTTAAAGAAACCTTTCAGCACATAAGCAAGCTGGTTTTAAAACCGCAACGAGCCATTACTATTTTTATTTCAGCATTTACTGATTTAAAAATCAGAAAATTATCTGTCATTTATTTGGTAATGATATTTGGTTGGAGTAGTTTTTATTCATTTATACCGCTATTTACCTTACAGGTTTATCATTTCTCGCCGATAGAGGTAAGCTTATTTATGGCGGTGATGGGCTTAGGTTTTGGTATTGGCACAGGTATTTTAGTCGATATCTTTACCGCCCGTTTTTCTTTAAAAAATAATGTCGTATATCCCTTACTATTATCCGCTTTCATCGCCTTTGTATTTGTTATTGCTCCCTACCCTTCCCTGGGTTGGCTTTTAATAGCCCCTTTAGGTGCAGCCGTTTCCTTGGCCTATTCCGCTTTGTTGACTGTCTTTTCAAACCAAGTGGATGAAAGTTCACAAGGCTGGGTGATGGGCATTGTCGGCGCCATCATGGCGTTCGTATGGGGAATCGACGGACTCGTTGTCGCT
>CAIUAS010000168.1 GCA_903897205.1 uncultured Gammaproteobacteria bacterium | reverse complement strand
TTAACCAAGTTCCGCATGATTCTAAATACATTGCAGTAGACCTCGGCAATACGCTGGATTTATACCTGAGAGACATCAATTATATTAACATTCTTAGACACTAATATGCGCATTAATGACATTGAATATAAAAAGAATCTCGTCGTCACGAGCGCGAAGCGCGTGGTGATCTCCTGCGCCAGAGATTGCCATGCCCATTCGGGGCTCGCAACGACGGATTCAAGTGAAGCGTAACTTCATATGCGCATCATCTTAGGTTTAGGTTCGAATGTTGGGGATAGACTCAATAACCTCAAAAACGCAGTAAATGCATTAGACTTTCTAAACCTGCAAAGCGTATCTTCAATTTACGAAAATAGTGCATTGCTTCCAGCTAACTCTCCTAAGGAATGGGATCTGCCATTCTTAAATATGGCAGTGCTAGGTGACACAACGGATGATTTTAATACAGTTTTAGGAAAAATTAAAAGGATTGAGCAAATGCTAGGAAGGGATATTGCGGCACCCCGTTGGTCGCCTCGCATAATTGATATCGACATTCTCTTGGCGGATATTATCAATGTAGTAGATACTTGCTGGGTACCACATAAAGAATTTCTAAATCGACCTTTTGCTTTAATACCTGCGCAGGAAATTGCCGGTGAGATGGTACATCCCGGTGTAGGTAAACAGCTAAAGGATATTTTTATTGCGCCTGCTGATCTTATACTTACGAGCTATAAAATAAATTCCTAAGATCAACATCGGCAGACTTAAAATTTGCCCCATAGTGAAAATACTGAAAAAATAGCCTAATTGTGAATCAGGTTCGCGAAAACTTTCAATTACAATTCGTGATACCCCATAACCAAGCAAGAAGAAACCACCCAATGCTCCAGGCTTCTTGATATACTTGGTTTGATAAAATAAGTAATGTAAGAAACAAAATAACAATATCCCTTCAGCAAAGGCTTCATAAAGTTGACTGGGATGGCGGGGCAAATTTCCTCCGGTTGTAAAAATCACTCCCCAGGGCACATCAGTCACCCTACCGCACAATTCCTGATTGACGAAGTTAGCTATCCTACCCAAGAAAAGTCCAATAGGCACTACGCAAACGATCATATCCAAAGCGCTATATACATTGACCTTATGTTTTTTGCATAGTAGAAAAATGCTGAAAATTAATCCTAATGCTCCGCCATGAAATGACATGCCTCCACCACGAATCATAAATAAATTTAATGGATCGCTAAAAGTTTTAGCAAACTCATAAAAAATTACATAACCAACCCTACCTCCTAAAACAATTCCCAGCACTGAATAGACTATAAGGTCATCTAGTGCCTGCGGGCTAAACACGGGTTTATAATGTTTGTTGAGTTTCTTGATAAAAACGTAACCTAATAGTACGCCAAAGATGTATGCAAAGGAATACCAATATACATCAAAACCAAAAAAAGTGAATGCAATTGGATTTAAGTGTGGAAAAAATATTGCTATCATTAAAAAGACTGATATAGAATAGTTTATAGGTAAGTGTTGCCTAGTTTTAAATGTTGTTTTAGACGGTAAAATGAAAAAGAACAATAAAATTTTTGATGATATTTCTAAAATCACTGGTTCGATGTTCAACACCATGGTCAATGTAAAAAGAGATCTTGGTGAAGTAATTTCGGAGCAGGTTAGTAAGATCATCAAAAAGCAAAACTTAGTTACGCGAGCTGAGTTCGAGGCGTTGAAAAAATTAGCTTCGGGTACTAAACATGATCTAGATCTACTAATTAAGGGAGGAGATAAGATGAAGAAAAAAGCTGCTAAAAAAGCTCCAGCTAAAAAAGCTGCCGCTAAAAAGCCTGCTAAAAAAGCAAAGAAATAAGCTGCTTTAGCTAAATACTGGTTTAACCGCAAACGA
>CAIUAS010000167.1 GCA_903897205.1 uncultured Gammaproteobacteria bacterium | reverse complement strand
TCTTTTAAATGCTCTATGCCATCGCATTGCGTAACAGCTAAATTAAGCTTATTGCAAGCTAGCAGCATTCCTTCATCTAAATCAACGCCCTTAGCTTGAAAATTACATTGCTGCAATAACTCCAACCATTCACCGCGACCACAGCCTAAATCCAATGCTTGTGGATTATTATGGATAATTTGCAATGGCTCAATAAACGGCAAATAAACCCTTAATCGCGATATAATTAGCTCACGCGAACCACGGTGACGATCTTCAAACGCTCGATAAAACATATTAGTCATTTAAAATAAGGCCCCATGTTTGCAAGTGCAAATTCAGTTTATAAAAGATTTAAACTCGATGATATTCTCCCTGGTAAAAACTAAATTTCACCAGCAACGCCATTTGGCCTTAAACAATCATCTAATATAATTATTTTTTTAATACTCAATTTATATAGCTAGCTTATAAAAGCCGATTGCTTCTTTTTATTACAACCAGTTGGAAAACACTAGCTATGTTGAATAGTTTATAAGCTAGCTTTTAAACTATTCAACATATAAATTCACTATTAATGAAACTATTGCCAAACATATTCGCTAAGCTTATCATGCGTTTTAAATAGTGAATTAGTCGCTTAACGCTAAATATTGTTACTAAGTTTTGTGAATATGTTTAAAAGATTCATCGCTATGATAAAGGAAGCCATTGAATACTTCAAATACGCAAAAGAATAACGTTAAACAGGTATTGCTTTCAAAACATCGACTTACTGGCTGGGGCCATTGGCCAGCGCAAACTTGCCTTGTAGCGCGCCCAGAAAAATACGCTAACCTCCCCATAAGCCAAACAACCATAGCCCGTGGCCAAGGTCGCAGTTATGGTGATGCCTCTTTAAATAATAACGGCCAAGTTTTATTAACCGAGCGCTTAAATCGGCTGCTTAGTTTCGATAAAAATGGGGGAGTTATTAAAGCAGAAGCTGGCACCACCTTGGCCGAAATACTCAACGTGATTGTTCCCGCCGGCTGGTTTTTACCTGTTATACCCGGCACGCAATTCGTTTCACTGGGCGGTTGTGTTGCCAGCGATGTGCATGGAAAAAATCACCATCATGCGGGTTCGTTTTGTCAGTATGTCCATGAAATTGAAATTATTACCGCTGAAAATAAATATATCACTTGTTCAGCCACCCAAAATTCCGCTTGGTTTTGGGCGACCGTTGGCGGTATGGGATTAACTGGAATTATAGGCACGGTAACTTTGAAACTTATTCCTATTGAATCGGCTTATTTAACTGTTAATCACTATGCTACTAATAATTTAGCGCAGACTTTTGAATATCTAAGTAATATTAATTTTGATAGTGAATATTCCGTTGCCTGGTTAGACTGCGCAAGTAAAAATAATCAATTAGGTCGCGGCATAATCATGAATGGATATCATACTAAAGTGGTTGACTTGCCTTCAGAAAAACAAACTAATCCACTAAAAATCGCTATAAAAAATAATTATAATATTCCCATTCAATGCCCTAGTTGGTTGCTTAATAAATATCTGGTTAAACACTTTAACAATTTTTATTATAATCAACAGGCTAAAAAATCAGGGCCTTTTATTACCGATTATAAAAGCTATTTTTTTCCTTTAGATACAATTAATAATTGGAACCGTTTATATGGAAAAAATGGCTTCACACAATATCAATGTGTTTTACCCTTACCTACTGCTTTTGAAGGCATTAAAGAAATATTAGAAAAAATACAAAGCTACCACATTCCTATTTTTCTCGCTGTGTTAAAGCGTTTTGGTGAAAGTCAGCGCGGCCTATTATCTTTTCCCATGCCAGGGTATACCTTATCCTTGGATATTGCTTTAGCACATCCTGACGTTTTTGAATTACTCCATGAACTCGACAGCATCGTAATAGCCAACGCCGGTAGAATTTACTTAGCAAAAGATGCCACGCTTTCGCCTGTTAATTTTAGAGGCATGTACGCGCAATATACTGATTGGCTTAAATATAAAAACAACTTTGATCCAAATTATATTTTTTATTCTAGCCTAGCTAATCGCTTGGAAATTGGGAAATAAACATGCCTGATGAATACATTTTAATTTTAGGCGGGACTTCTGCAATTGCCAGGGCCTGTGCAAATAGCTTTGCCGAGAAAGGTTATCATATTTATTTAGCGGGGCGTGATTTACAAGAACTTGGCCGCATTGCTGCTGACATCCATATTCGCTATCAGGTAAATACTCACTATGGCTTTTTCGAAGCAGAAGATTTTGCTTCGCATAACCATTTTTTTGCCTCGGTTATTAATTTATGTGGCCAAATAAATGGCATACTGCTTGCCTTTGGTTATATGAACAATGAGAAGCCTGGTGATAATAACGAGCAAGATCGAAAAATTATTAATTGTAATTTGACGGGAGCCATTAATATATTAAATATTATCAAACGATATTTAATTCTGCAAAAAACTGGTTTTATAATTGGCATTTCATCGGTTGCTGGCGATCGAGGACGCCAAAGCAATTATATTTATGGCGCCGCAAAAGCCGGATTAAGCACGTATTTACAAGGATTACGCAATGAACTTTATCAGCATAATATCAGAGTAATAACCATCAAACTTGGCTTTGTTGATACCGCAATGACCTTTGGCAAGCAAGGGCTTTTTTTGGTGGCCTCCCCGCAAGCAGTTGCCAAAAAAATTGTCGCGGCAAGTATTAACAAAAAAGATGTTATCTATGTTCCATGGTTCTGGCGCTACATTATGCTTATTATCAAGCTAATTCCAGAATTTATTTTTAAAAGAATGAAATTATAAATATATGCTTAAATTAAAAGAATTTATCCGTTTATTACGTCCTCACCAGTGGTTAAAAAATATTTTTATATTGGCCGGTTTAGTATTCAGTCATGCCTGGTTTGAACAAAATCTTTTTTATCATGTTATCGTTGCATTCATTGCATTTTCTTTACTTGCCAGCGGAATATATATTTTTAATGACATCATTGATCGCAATAAAGATCAATTACATCCTCATAAAAAGTTGCGGCCTATTGCTGCTGGTACTATTTCAATTGCTTCAGCATCGCTACTAGGACTTTTACTTAGCAGTATTAGTCTTCTCTTAGGTTTTTACATCTCGGCAACGTTAGGCATTATTCTACTCGGTTATATATTGCTAAACATTGCTTATAGTTTTTATCTTAAGCATGTTGTTATCTTAGATGTATTTGTCATTGCCTGCGGATTTATTTTGCGCATGTTAGCCGGCACCATAGGTATTATGATAGCGCCTTCTAATTGGCTAATTTTGTGCACATTAATGCTTGCGCTGTTTTTAGGTTTTGCTAAGCGTTATTCCGAATTATTATTAAAGCAAACGGAACCCGCTCTGACCCGTGAAGTGTTGCGCAATTATTCTCATAGCTTATTAGACAAGCTGATGATCATTTCAGCCAGTGGCGCTATTTTTAGTTATAGCCTTTATACAATGAGCCCTGAGACTATTCAAACTCACCACACTAACAATCTTGTTTATACCGTTCCATTGGTTTTATATGGAATATTTAGATATTTATACTTACTGTACCAACCAAAATCCATTCTCTCACACGACATTACGATAGAAGTTATTAAAGATAAGCATTTATTAGTAACGATCATCGCTTGGGGGATTTTAACCATGCTAATTATTTTTTAGTATT
>CAIUAS010000166.1 GCA_903897205.1 uncultured Gammaproteobacteria bacterium | reverse complement strand
TCTTCATCTTCTGTTTCGGTTGTTTTCATAACTCCACCTCGCATAGGTTGGTATGTTATATGTTAAGTATAGTCAGCTAATGGATAAACTTTTGTACTTAATTGATTTTGCTATTATCTTTATTAAAAATGCTTTATTAGCATTACTTTGATTAGGATGCAACTATAAATTTGCAAGCAAGGGTCAACTAGGGGCATAAGTATGCCCCAGATGGGGGAAAACTAGTTTGTTGCGTTAGTGAAATTATTGTTTGCGCTATTACTTAAACCAGCTTGCTGAATAGGCGAATTAGTTAAATCTACCGTGGTAGGCAGCGATTCCGTTGCCAATATAGGCGTGGGTAGGGTTCCAATAATTTGGGGGATTCCATTTTGATCGTTAGCTATTTTTTTGGCATGCGTCCAATTGATTTGCGAATCGGGTTGCGATTGTGCGGCAGTGCTAATAATGTTTTTTAACATCGTCATGTCAACGTATGGCGATGTTTGATCCTCTTGCAAAGGTACATGTGCTTCTAAATAAAGTTCGCCATTGAGCCATCCCGCTTTATAAGCGGAACTAATAATATTGACTGGCGTGCCTGCTTTAACTTGATCAAAAATGGCTTCAATATCTTCGGGTAATAAATGTACACAGCCAGCACTGCTTCGACGGCCAATGCTCGTATAATCATTAGTGCCGTGTATTAAATAGGTTGGATGGAAGAAAAGTGCGTAAGCGCCTAAAGGATTATCTGGGCCAGGCGGTACGCTTCTTGGCACTGCCACCTTGTTTTTGGCGTCTTCTGCTAATATCTGTGGGGTCGGCGACCAAACAGGGTTAACGACTTTGCGAAGAACTTTCGTAGGGCCTAATAAAGTTCCGTCCCCTTCACGGCCAATTCCTACGGGAAATGTGATTACTTTGTTTGAATTAGGTGGATAATAATAAAGTCGTAGCTCAGCTAGGTTAACAATAATACCTTTGCGAGGAACGTTAGGCAGAATGAAGCGGGTGGGAATAACAACCAAAGTGCCTGTTGTTAGTTGATTAGGGTCCAGGCTGGGATTCGCTTCCACTAATTCAAAATAGCCCACATCATAACGACGTCCGATGGTGCTAAAAGTATCTCCTTCCATGGCTTGGGTTAATTGCATATGACCAATAACGCTGTCACCATTTTGTGGTAAATCAAACGTTAAAGCTGATGCTGGTTTAAGCCATCCTAAGGCTATTAATAATAAAAAGTATCCTAAATAAGTACTGATATGCTTAAGTTTAGCCATAATATTTAATGATAGATGCTTAATTCGGAAGGAAAGGTATTGTACCTATAATTTTTGGCTATGCAAGCTGTATTGTCTGGTGTATTTGCGGAAGATTTATAAAGAAAAGTATTCGTGGCGTAAGTGATAGCCACGAACATGTTTTAACTATTTTAGTTTGATGGTTCTAATAATCCTTGCATATTATTTATTATTTTCTCATCTAATTGCCGAATTTCTTTTAATAAACTTAAAGCAGGATAACCACTATAACTATTAGTTTTAGCGGCTTGTTTAAATAATTCGCTTAACTGTCTTGCCATAATATTAATTTCTGGTTGCCACTCTTTTTGCAGTCCAATATTTAATTGATTAAATCGTTGCACTAAAGTTTTATAGGCACAGAGTAATATCTTAGTAGAAGCTGTTGGAGGGGTTAAGTCATCCAGCTCAAAGCGTAAATCTGATGACAATGATTTGGTGACATTGCTTTTGTTGATAGCGCGATAAAAAAGATTATTATGACGAATATCCATATTAAATTGCTCCTTATCCATAGGAAAAAATAATTAAGTTCGCTTATCACACTAAAAGATTGTTCTCTGGACTACTAGAGCGAGAGGATGATTTTCCTGTCAGCCATTAGCTACTATTTTTTGGTCTAAACCTACTCTTGTTAAAGAACGTTGCATTTTTGCGTGGCGTGGTTATTATAAACAAAATTAATTTTTCCTAATAGTAAACACGCATGCTGCCAAAACCACATATATTGACGCTTAAAACAATTAAGCATATTACTTCTAATGTTCTCCATATGGGATTTGCGCGCGCAGACGCGCAAGCCTTTACTTTTATTCCTGGCCAATTTATCACGCTTCATTTCATCCACGAGCATAAACCAGTGCGCAGAAGTTATAGTGTGGCGACTATTCCAGGGCAAACCGATTTAATTGAAATCGCGGTTTCTTATGTGCCAGAAGGATTAGCGAGTGAATATTTATTTCACTTAAATTTAGAAGATCAAGTAGAAGCAACCGGCCCATTCGGGCGTTTGATTTTAACACCAGAACAACCTAAGCGTTATTTATTAATAGCGACCGGCACGGGTGTTACGCCATACCGCGCTATGTTGCCGGAATTGTTAGATCGTTTAGCG